>JAFAUA010000092.1 GCA_019243595.1 Acidimicrobiia bacterium | reverse complement strand
GCGGCGGCGCGCACGCTGGCGCGCAGCTTGACCAGCTCGCCTACGGCCGCGTCGTCGCCATAGCTGTCGCAGAAGTCAGTGAAACCGCAGAGATCGATGAAAGCGAAAGTGCGCGTGACCCGCGTCGTTGCTGAGCGAGCCTCGGCGGAGGGAAGGGACATCGAACGACCTCCCTTTCTGAATCAGACCGGTCTACCCAAGAGATGGCGCGGGGACCCAGTTCTGTGCCGCCTTTGTGACGACGTTCACCAAGTGTTCAAAAGCCTCTCCACGTCTGGTTTCGGGGCCTCAGACGGGCACGGACCCGGGCAATCCTGTGGACTTGGAGAGGGTTTTGTGCTCAGCCGATCTCGGTGATCGATGCGACCTGGCGGGCCGATGACAGCGCGTCCGGCAGCGGGCGCGTGTGCAGCAATCCGAGGCGGTTGGTCGTCCGCGTGAGGGCAACGTAGAGATCGTTGGCTCCGCGCGGCGACGCGTCGACGATCGCCGCCGGCTCGACGACCACCACCGAGTCGAACTCGAGACCCTTGACGTCGGCCACGCCGAAGACGGCGACGGGACGGTCGAGCGCCGAGCCCGAGTCCGCCGACACCCGGTCGCCCAGTCCGAGACGCAGGGCGTCGCCCACGGCACGCCGAAGCGACTCGGGGGCGACGACGGCGATCCGGCCGTCGCCGACCGCACGCAGCTCGGCGGCCACGACACCCGCGGCGACGTCACCGAGGGCACCGGGCGCGGCCTGGAGCGACCAGGGGTTGAACCCGCTGCTGCGGATGGCGCTCGGCGCCTCGAGGTCGGGGTCGACCTCGGCGAGCAGGCGCCCGGCGAGCGCCATGGCCTCCTCGGGTGTGCGGTAGTTCACGGATAGCTCGGTGATGCGAAGGCGTTCTGTGGCCGCCGCGCCGAGGGCGCCCTCCCAGCCCTTGGCGCCCCAGTCGACGCTGCGTTGGGCCCAGTCGCCGACCACCGTCATCGACCGCTGGGGGCAGCGACGCACGAGCATGCGCCACGCCATCGGCGACACCTCCTGCGCCTCGTCGACGATGACGTGCCCGTAGAACCAGCTGCGGTCGGCCCGCGCCATCTCCTCGATCGTCCGGGTGTCGGGGCCTTCGTCCTCCTCGGAGCTGCGTCGTTGCCGGCGCCGCTTGGGCCGTCGTTGGATCTCTCCAAGCAGCTCGGCGGCCTCGTCGAGAAGGGGTATGTCGGCGGCTGACCATCCGCGGTCGTTGGGCGCGGCCTCGTCAATGGGGCGGTGGATCGCGGCCACGTCGTCCTCGGACAGGCGGCCGCGACCGGCGGCCCGGATCAGCACGCGCGCACTGAGCAGGTCGGCGAGCAGCTCCATCGGTGTGAGCGCCGGCCACAACCGATAGGCCACGGCGCGGAACTCCCAGCTCCTTCGCAGCGAGGCGCGCAGCTCGCGGCGACGGACGTGACCCTCGGAGCGTCCGAGTCCGGCGTCCTTGCTCATGGCCTGGTCAACCAGTGCGTCCAGAAGGGCGTTGTCGAACACGGTCTTCGCCGCGTTGTGCGGGAGCTCCGTGCCCCGCGCCCGCCGCCTTGCGGCGCGCGAGGCCGCGGGTGTGACGCGCAGCTGCAGGGCGCCGAAGCCGATGAGGGCGTCCTCGCGCAGTATGCGCTGGCGCGTGCGAACTGCCCGCTTGAGCACGTCGACCATTGCGGCCCGCCCCTTCACCTCGGTCGCAGCCGGCGTCTCCGGGGCGCGCCCCGACACGCCGGGGAACAGGTCGCCGACGCGCGCCAGCACGGCGCCGGTCTCGCCCAGGGCCGGCAGCACCTGCTCGATGTAGCGGAGGAACACGGTGCTGGGGCCGACGATGAGCACGCCGCGCGCCGACAGTCGTTCGCGGTGGGTGTAGAGCAAGTACGCGGCGCGGTGCAGGGCGACCGCGGTCTTGCCCGTGCCGGGGCCGCCTTGCACGAGCAGCACGCCTTCGAGGGGCGAGCGGATGATCTCGTCCTGCTCGGCCTGGATCGTCGCGACGATGTCGGCCATGCGTCCCGTGCGCCGCCGCTGCAACGCCGACATCAGCGCCGCCTCGCCGCGCAGCGACTGGCGCTGGTCCTCGGCCAGGGCCGATTCGTCGAAGACCTCGTCGTCGATGCTGACCAGCCGTGGGCCCTCGCACAGGAGGTGGCGGCGCAGGACGACCCCCTCGGGCTGGCCCGGCGTCGCCCGGTAGAAGGGCTCGGCGGCGGGCGCTCGCCAGTCGACAAGGAGGGGCTCGAGAGACTCGTCGGAGAGTCCGAGGCGGCCGATGTAGTAGCGGGCGGCGTCGGCCATGTCGATGCGCCCGAAGCAGAGCGCGCCGCCGCCGACGTCGTACCGGGCCAGGGCGCCCTCGAGTAGATGGATCTCGGCGTCGCGCTCGAGCAGGTTCTGCTGGTGGCGCGTGTGCTGCAGCCGGACGTCCGCCAGCCTCGCCGACGTCTGCGCCCGTAGTTCGCTCAGACGCCGGTAGAGCCCCTCGATGTAGCGCTGCTCATAGGCGTGAGGATCCCCGCCGCCCGCCGCGGCTGCCTCGTTCACCCATGGAGTCTCGCGAAACGGCCCCGCCTGCGACCTTTGCTCGGCCTCCTATGAAGGGTTGACCGGGTCGATGTGGTGGCGGCGCTTCAGCTCGTCGACGGCCACGGGCGAAGCGGCACCGTCCATCGCCGCTAGGCCGCGGAAGTAGTCCTCGATGCCTCCGGGCGAGAAGACGAACAGGGCGCGCCCGGCGCCGGTGCCGACAATGAAGTCATGCGGCACGCCGCGACCGATGAACACGTGATCGCCGGGCCCCGCCACGATGACCTCGCCTCCGATGTCGAAGCGGTAGTGGCCGGCGAGCACGAAGACCGCCTTGCGGGCGTCGGCGTGGATGTGGCGCTCGGTCGGGCCGGGGACGTGCGTGCAGTCCAGGACGGCGAGGGCGCGGTCGGACGCACGACTGTCGACGAGGATGCGGACGGTGTCGCCGCTCGGAAACTGCAGCAGCTCGTCGTGACCGCCGATCTCCGTCCCGCTGGGGAACGACTCGACGTCGGAAGCTGAGATGACGCGAACGTACGTCTACACGGGGAAACGGAAGGTTAAGGGACCGCCAGGTCCTGGTCATCCAGGACGCGACTCGTCCGTGCGGGCGAAGGTTCGAGGCGTACGACGGCGTCGAGACCGGCGCCACGGTGGCCGGCCAACAGCTCCACCTCACCGCCGCTTACGCGCACGAGCTGGCGCACGATCGACAGTCCCAGCCCCGTGCCCTGGGCGCGTACCGAGCTGTCCTGGCGCCAGAAGCGGTCGAACGCCCGGTCCCGCTCGGCGGGGCTCAGGCCCGGGCCCTCGTCGACCACGTGGATCTCGACCCAACTCGCGGTCGGCCTGACCGAGATCTCGACGGCGGAGCCATCCGGGCTCACCTCGAGCGCGTTGTCGATGAGGTTGTCGAGCGCCTGTTCCATGAAGCCGGGAACCGCGAGCGCGCGCAGCGACTGCGGCGCCCGGCTACGGAGGGTGACGCCATGCTCCTCGGCCAGCGGGGCCCAGGCCTGCACTCGGTCGTCGACGACGGCGGACACGTCGATGGCGCTGCGCGCCGGTTTGCTCGCTTCCACCTTCGCCAGCGCCAGCAACCCGTCGACGAGTCGCGACAGGCGATGGGCTTCGGCGATGGCGGCTTCGACCTCGACGTGGTCGGCGGCAGCGGCGTCGGAGTCGAGGGTCTCCAGGCGCAGCCGCAGCGCGGTGAGCGGCGTTCGCAGCTGGTGGGACGCGTCGGCGACGAACGCCTGCTGGGCCTCGACGAGCTCCTGCAACCGGTCGGCCATCGTGTTGAACCGGCGAAGCACGCTCGCCAGTTCTGGCGGACCCGACGTGGCGGCGCGTGTGTCGAGGTCTCCCGCCTGCAGGCCGGCGACCGCGTCCTCAAGCTCGGACAGCGGCCGCAGCAACGAGCGCGCCAGCAACAGGGCGAGCCCGATGCTGGCCGCCAGCACGACGACGCCGACCACGCCGAGCTGCACCCAGTTCCGTTGGATGCGCTGTTCGAGGTCGCTCGTAGGGGCCGCGATCACGGTGACGCCGAGCGCCGAGCGACCGGTGCCGATCGGCGACGCGACGTAGAGGAGATCGGGTCCCGGACGGTGCACGATGCCCGACGGCTTGGCGCCGGCGAGGGCCCGGCGCAGCTCGGCGCTCAGGTCGGATCTGATCGCACCCGATGGCGTGCGCCCGACGGCGACGAGCACCCGCCCGGCGTTGTCGAAGATCGTCACGCCCTCGCCTTCGTGACCTCCGAAGCGGTCGCTGAACGTGCGCAGGCTGGCGAGGTCGCCGTGCTCCAAGTCGTCGAGGGCGATGGCCGACACTGCGGTGGCATCGCGCTCGAGGCCGTCGATGACGGTCTGGCGCTCCCGTTGGCGGTACACGGTCCCCAGCGGCAGTTCGAGGCCGACGAGGACAAGGACGGTGAAGACGAAGAAGCTGAGGAGGAAGCGCCGCCTCACGACTCGGCCGCGAGACGGAATCCAACCCCGCGCACGGTCTCGATCAACTGCGGCTGTCCGAGCTTCTTGCGCAGGGCGGCCACGTGCACGTCGAGCGTCTTGGTCGGCCCGTACCAGTGCGGGTCCCAGACCTGCTCCAAGATCTGCTGGCGGCTGACGACGGCGCCCGCGTCCTCAGCTAGCAGGGCCAGCAGGTCGAACTCCTTCGGCGCGAGCGCCACCTCGACGTCGCCGCTCCAGACCTTGCGCGTCCGGCGGTCGATGGAGATCGTCCCAATGTGCTGCGTAGCGAGCGGTTCGACCGGCGCCGCCCGCCGAGCGATAGCGCGCATGCGCGCAACGAGCTCGCGGTAGCCGAAGGGCTTGACGACGTAGTCATCGGCGCCGAGCTCGAGACCGACGACGCGGTCGACCTCGTCGCCGCGCGCGGTGATCACGATGATCGGCGTCGACGCCCGAGCCCGGATGCGGCGGCACACCTCGTAGCCGTCTAGATCCGGCAGCCCGAGATCCAGTAGGACGACGTCGACGTCGTTCTGCTCGAGAGCGTCCTTGCCGGTCGCGACGCGGGTCACGGCGTAGCCCTCGCGCTCGAGACCCTGGGCCAGCGGCTCGGCGATGGCGTCGTCGTCTTCGACCACAAGTACGCGTTGCACGACGCCAGCATGGCGCATCGAGCGCTCTCCGAGCACCGCGGGCAAGTGGCATTGACGACGGGCGGTGCCGGACAGCACACTGCGGGGCGCGATCGGACGGTTTGTCCGCGGCTTGGGACTGCAGGGGGAAAATCGAATGAAACGGCTGGACCACTTCGAGGAGCGGCTCGGCAAGGTCACGCTCTTCAGGGCGTGCTCGAAGCAGGATCTGCGGCGGATCGCCCGCCTTGCCGACCCCGACGACGTCAAGGAGGGCGAGACCCTCGTGTCCGAGGGTCAGCAGGGCAAGGAGCTGTTCGTGATCATCAGCGGCAACGCCACCGTCATTCGCAAGGGCCGCAAGGTGGCGACGCTCGGCCCCGGCGATTACTTCGGCGAGCTGGCGGTCCTGAACCCCGCGCCCCGCACGGCCACGGTGAAGGCGACCACGCCGATGGAGGTGCTGATCGTGCGCGGCCGGGAGCTCGGCGTCCTGCTGGCTGACGTCCCGATCGTCGCTCGCAAGCTGCTGGCCGGCATGGCGCTCCGGCTCCAGGAGGCCGACTCAAAGGTCTTCTCCGCCTGACCCACGCGCACCGCGCCAGCCGGGGTAGGGTCACTGGCTAGATCACGCGCCGCTGGGGAGCTGGGGGTGGTTGGCCGTGTCGAAGACTGTTGTACTGCTGACGGCGGCGCGGCCGCGCCCGTCGGCCCGAGCGTCCGCGCCTGAACGCAGACGCACGCGTCTCATCCGGTGGCCTCTGGCGTTCGCTGCGCCCCCCGCGGCATCGTCGGCCGCTGCCTGAGAGCCGGCGGGCGGGATGAGCCGCGGCTCATCCCGCACCGCCGATGCCGGGACCGTTGCACGAAGCAGCCGGTGCGACGGGCTGGCCGGGATCGAGAACTGCGGAGGTTGGCGTGAAGAGAATCGTCGTCGGCACCGACGGATCACAGACCGCGCAGAAGGCCGTCGAGCAGGCGGCAGAGCTGGCAGCGGCGACCGGTGCCGAGGTGCACCTAGTCACCGCCTACCGGTCGCCGGCATCGGTGAGTCTCTGGCCGGCAGCGCCGCGGCTGCGGGCATAGCCGTCGACTCGTACGGGCTGAGCGACTCGCTCCCCAAGGACGCCGAGAAGATGCTCGCCGCCGAGCTCGTCGCGTCGCACGGGGTGAAGGTCGAGTCCCACGGTGCCGCCGGAGATCCGGCCGAAGCGATCCTCGGCGCGGCCGAGAATCTCGACGCCGACATGATCGTCGTCGGCAGCAAGGCCATGACCGGCGCCAAGCGCTTCGTCCTCGGCAGCGTCCGTCTCAAGGTCGCCCACCACGCCTGCTGCAACGTCCTGATCGTCTACACGTCGTAGCGTCAGTCGCTTCCGCCCCCGTAGCTCAGGGGATAGAGCGTCGGTTTCCTAAACCGTGCGTCGCAGGTTCGAATCCTGCCGGGGGCGCTGCCAAAGGTCCCGATTCCAGTCACTGACCGTCACGGGCGGGGGCTTTCCGGCAATGGCCTGACCGATGCGGGGAGTTCGGGCGCATACGGGTCGGCGAAATCGGGGTAGACCGGGCCTCCTGGCAGGAAACTCACGCAACGTGGTCGTATCATCCTCTCAGGACCCTGCGTGGCGGGAGGACTGTCGGGAAGTGGCGCTGTGGCCGTAAAACTCGATCGCTGGGAAGGCGCCGAGGAGCGGTCGCGCGACGACGCCTTCGCTGAGCTCTACGAGAGCAGCTACCCCTCGCTGGTCAAGTACTGCCGCGGCCTGCTCGGCAACGGCGCCGATCCCGAAGAGGTCGCCCAGGAAGCATTCCTGCGCGCGTGGATGACCTGGGACCGGTACTCGAGCAACCGACCCTTCTGGGCTCTGGTCGCCACCATCGCCCGCAACCTCTGCATGGACCACCACCGCCACGAGCGGGTGGTGAGCGCGGTGCTCGAGCAGCGGGCCGGCGAGCTGACGTCGACCCCGGGCATCACGCCCGAGGAGTGCCTGGAGCAGGACGAGGAATACGAGTGGGCGCGCCAGGCGCTCGCCGAGCTGTGCCCCAGCCACCAGCGCATCATCGGCCTGCGTGAGATCGAAGGCTGGTCCGCCGACGAGATGGCGGCCGCAGACGGCACATCGCCCGAAGCTGCAACCGCCGCCCTCTACCGCGCGCGCCAGCGTTTGCGCGACGCCTACAACCGCGTCGCCGCCGGGGCCATGGCCGGCCTGGCGTTGTTCCCGATGCGCGGCATGCGCCGCCGCCTCGGCCTGTGGGCGCACCTCACCGGTCAGGCCACCGCGTCGAGCCCCGGTCTCGTTTCCCACGCGGGCGACGCCGTGGCTGCCGTGGTGGCGATCGCCGTCGTCAGTGGGGCGGGCATCGTCAATCCTCTGCCGCAGCAGTCCGTTCCCGATCGTCCGGCCGGCGTCACCGCGGAGAGCAAAACGGTGCCGACCGGTGTCGTCAACGCCGTCAACGGCGAGTCTTCATCCGTTGCGGCCGCCACTCCGGCGGCGGCGGCAGAGACCGGCACGGCCGCGTCGGCGGCGTCGTCGGTCGCCAGCCTGGTCGTCCCGGGGACGCCCGACAACATCATCGTCAACCAGTTCACGGTCGCTCCCGTGACCAGCAACAGCCGCGATGTCTACGCGACCGGCACGTCCACCGACGGCTGCCCGCCCGCGCCGTCGGGTCCGTCGCACACTCCGGCGCCGTGTGCGGTGCTGTTCCACAGCTCCGATGGCGGGACCACGTGGTCCCGTCTGAAGGCGTCCGGCTTCTCGGGCGGCACCGTGCTGCTTGCGCCCACCTTCCCGATCGACGACCGCATCTTCGTCACCGGCGCCAGCGGTCTGCAGGTGTCCAAGGACCACGGCGCCACGTTCTCGACGGCCGTGCCCCTCAGCGGACCCACCGCCATCTCGCCCGCCTTCGCGTTCGACCACCGGATCCTGATCGGCGCCGTGCCCGGCTGGGAGTACCGCGACGACCTGAACAGCACGACCCCGCTGCACCTGGTCAACCGGCCGCCGGGACAGACGCTCTCGTTCGGGTTCTCATCTTCGTATGCCCGCGACGGCGAGCTGTTCGTCGGCTCGTCGATCCCGTCCTCCACCGATCCCACGCAGCGGTCGGCGATCGTGACCGAGTGCATCTCCGGAAAGTGCAACAGTCCTGTGGCCCTGCCGGGGGCCCAGGTCCTGCCGACGGTGGTGGCGTCACGAAACTTCGCCACCAACGGTGTGGTGTTCGCGTTGGCCGGCAATCTCTTCTACCGGTCGGTTGACGGCGGCGACTCGTTCGAGCCCGTGACCCTCCCCGCCAACCTCGGCATCGAGGGGATCGCCGAGGACGCCGACGGCGCCCTCTATGTCTCACTCCTCGGCACCGATCCCAAGGGCGGCGCGACGACCGGCGGCCTGTACGTCACCCGCGACGGCGGCAAGACCTGGACCCAGCTGGGCAAGGACACGCCGCTCGGCAAGGGCGCCACGTCGGTGTCCGCGCTCGGTCACGACCGGCTCCTGGCCTCGCCGGCGAGCGGCGGCCTCCTGTGCTCGGCCGACGCCGGCAAGACCTGGGCCACGCGCTGCCCGACGCCGTAACTGCTCGTACCCCCGGCATTTGCTGAGTTCTTCCCGGCGGTCGCGATCCCGGCGGTCGGGAAAAAGTCAGCAATAGCGGCCGTGTTGAGCGCCGAATAGCTTGCGGCCGTGAGTCGCGAATTCTTCGAGACCGTCGACGACGCGCTCCACGGGTTCCTGCCTCCGGCCCTGCGCGACTTCGACTCGCACCGCACGAGCATGAACCTCAAGGTCTGGTACGAGGAAGGCCGCGAGCACTACGAGGTGCAGCTGGTGTCGGGGCCGGCGCTCGAGGTCGGCTTCCACGCCGAGCACAAGGACGCAGGCCGCAACGACGATGTGCTGACCCGGCTGGTCGACGGCGAGAAGGGGTGGCGCAAGGTGCTGGGCCGGGCGCCCAAGACCGGGCCCTTTCTCGGCCGGCAGAAGAGCTGGCGGCGGGTGTCGGAGGTGTGGGACGGCGAGGGCCTCACTGACGACGCCGCCGTCGAGGCCGCCGAGCGCCTCGGCGCCTACATCGAGGCGCTCGAGCCTCTCCGGCGCGGCACCGCCAAGAAGCTCAGGGCGTAGAACGCGCTGGCGGCGGCGACGATGGCGAAGCTCGGTGGCACGCGAGGGGCGGCGTGGCTGACGGCCAGACCGATCCACGTGGCGACCACGGCCAGGGCCGCCGAGAGCCACAACGCACGGTAGGGACGAGCCGAGAGACGGATGGCTGCGCCCGCGGGCGCAGCCAGGAGTCCCAGCAGCAGCAGGGCCCCCACGGCCTGGGTTGCCTCGGCGGCGACGGCGCCGACCAGAACGAGGAAGGCGACGCCGAGGGCGCCCACCCGCACGCCGCGGGCCGCGGCGACCGCCTCGTCGACGCTGGCGAACAGAAGGGGGCGGGCCATCACCACGATGCCGAGGACGACCGCCAAGGCAACAGCGACGGCGACGTAGGCGCGCGGCGAGCTGATGCTGAGGATCGACCCGAACAGCACCGATACGCCGGCGGCGCCGTTCGACGTGCTGCGCGAGGTCGTGTACAGGCTGAGGAAGAGTACGCCGAGGCCGAGCATCCACGCGAAGACGCTGCCAATCACGATGTCGTCCGCCCGTCCCCGTAAGCCCAACAGGGCGATGCCGATTCCGACGGCGATGGTTGCCGCGAACAGGCCCAGGCGGGCGTCGACGCCGAAGGCCAACGCGGCGAGAGCACCTGTGACCGAGACGTGGCTCAGGGCGTCGCCGGTGAACACCTGGCTGCGCAGCACCATGAAGTAGCCGACGAGGCCGGCGGCGACGGCGATCGCGGTCCCGGCGAGAACGGCGTTCGTCATCCGGCGAACGCGGGGCGTCGGGAGCGCCGCCAGGGGCTGTGGCGCACAGCCGCGGCGGCGACATAGCCGGCGAAGGCGAACGTGGTGACGAAGAAGCCGATCGGGTACGGCGTGAAGTAGGCCACCGCGAGGGCCAGCCAGGTGACGACCACGCCGAAAGCGATCGTGATCGTCATGCTCAGCGCCGGGCGGGCGGTGAGCAGCTGGGCGGTGGCCGCCGGCATCACCAGCAGGGCGAACACGAGGAGCGTGCCAGTGATCTGGCTGACCTCGGCCACGGTGAGACCGAGCAGCACCAGGAACAGCACCGACAGACGGCGGACGCGGACGCCTCGCGCCGCGGCCACGTCGGGGTCCACGGAC
>JAFAUA010000073.1 GCA_019243595.1 Acidimicrobiia bacterium | reverse complement strand
GTCATTCGCCTCCGCGACGTCGAGGGTTGGAGCTACGACCGCATCGCCGACCACGAGGGCGTCACCGTCGAGTCCGTCCGGGGCTCGCTGCGCCGGGCCCGCTCGCGGCTCCGTCTGGTGTACGCCCGGATGTCGACGACCAACTTGGTCGTGCTGCTCATCGCCCTGGGCCGGGACGTGCGCCGCCGGTTCGCCGACTGGTCGCACCGGCTCCAGTCCAACGCCGCGTCGGCGGGGGTATTGACCGCTCGGGCGGCCGAGAGCGTCGCAGCCATCGTGGTGCTGGCGATGGGCACCGTCTCCGCGTCCGTACCGGCCACGACGCCCGCAACGGCCGCCGCCGCTGCCGCGCAGCACGGTGGTGTCGTGACGCCCACGACCGCGGCCGCATCGTCGACGACGTCGTCGGCGCCGACCACGATGCGCAACGGCCGAGCAGCTGGGTCTGACGTCGCGTCGATCGGCGAAGGCATTGGCGGGCGGACCAGTGGCGACCTCCCGTTGGGCGCCATCACCGTTCCCGGCAACGGCGGCAACACCCCGGAGTCGGGCAGCTTCGAGTCGTTCACACCCTCGCCCAACTACCAGCACGACCACGAGATCTACGCCAGCGGCCTCTCGCTCAAGGGCTGCGCGTCCGTTTGCCCCGCGCTGTTCCACTCGACCGACGCGGGCGCCAGCTGGACCCGGTTGCCGGCGTTCGGCTTCGAGGGTGGCAGCGTGATGTTGCCTCCCGCGTACCCGACCGACCATCGCATCTTTGTTGGTGGACCTCACGCGCTGAAGGTGTCCACGGACAACGGCGGCACGTTCATTCCTCTGACGCCCGCCGGCGGCTACACCGCCATGTCACCGGCGTTCTCGTCGGGCGACAGCCGCATCCTCGTTGGCGCCATCCCCGGCTGGATCTACCACGACGACTCCAAGGCGGTCACGCCCTTCGACAGCGTGCCCGAGTCGATGAGCGCGGCGCTGTCGTTCGCCTACGCGCCCGCGTATCCCGCCGACCACCGCATCGTCGTCGGCGGCACGGACGCGACGCCGGCGCAGAACTCGATCGTCTCGGCGTGCGACGTGTCGAACTGCACGTCGCCGGCCGGTCTCCCCGGTTCGACGGGGACGCCCGCAGTGATGACGTCGCGCACCTACTCGACGACCGGACTGGCGTTCGCGTGGAACCTCCACCAGCTCTATCGGTCGACCGACGGCGGCCGGTCGTTCGGGCCTGTTCGTCTCCCCGCTGGCGGGGAGATCGAGGCCGTCGCCGAGGACGCCCAAGGTGGCCTGTACGTGGGCCTGCTGCAGCTAGACCCCGGACGGGCGAGTGGCGGCTTGTTCGTGTCTCACGATGCGGGCTCAACGTGGACACGGCTCGGCCACGGCACGCCCCTCGACGGTGGCGTGCTCAGCGTGACCGCGCTCCCCACGGGGAACCTGCTCGTGGGGCCCTACGCGGAGACGGGCGGGGGTCTGCAATGTTCGTCCGACGGGGGCCGCACGTGGGCCGCCCGCTGCCAGTAGGAGCACCCATGCGTCGCCGCACCGTTGTCCTGGCCTTCCTTGCCGCCATCGGCCTCATCTTCGGACCGCTTCTCCTGCGTGCGAACGCCGTGCAGCTGCCGAACGGCCAGACCCAGACCACCACGGGCACGTGCACCTTGAGCTACACGCTGACGGGGTCGTTCAGGCTGGTCGGCGGGGCGACGACGTTCACCCTGGGCGCCAGTGGCAGCTGCATCGGCGTGCCATCCGGGCCGGCCACCGTCGACATCACGTTCAACAGCCTGGGCTCGTGGAGCTGCGTGGGGGGCACCGCGCTCGGAACGGGCGCCGTCGACACGCCTGGCAACGGCTCCGAACTCGTCTCTGCGGCGCTCGTCAACAGCGGCGGCCAGTATGTCGTCCAGATCTACAGCCTGACCTCGGCCTTCAGCGGCAACATCGGCACCCTGCCGTCCCCGTGCATAGGAGGCTCGACGCAGAGCACGATCACCGGCAACGGCACCCTGACCTACACCACCTGAGCCCGCGGCTACCGTCGCCTCATGCTCAAGCCTGGCGACAAAGCCTCGTCGACAGGATGTTTGAACGGCTGAACGCCCCCGCGTTCCTGAAGGTGATCAGCCGCACCGACGTCGACACGGAGAAGCTTCTGCGGCGGCTGTCCGAGCAGGAGGCGGAAGCCGACGCCCTCGCCGACGCCGCCGACCGACTGCCTGTCAAGGTCTACGTCGCCAAGGCTGACGCCCTCGCCGCCAAGGGCGAGCGGATCAAGGCGAAGCTCACAGCGGCCACGCCGATCGCCGCAACAGCGTGGGTCGGGAAGGCCGACAAGCTCCGCACGGCCTGGGACGAGCTCACGACAGACGAACAGCGGGAGATCATGCTGAGCGTCGTCGGTCAGTTCGACGTACTCCCGCCCGAGAGGATGGCCGCTACGCGACTCGGAAGCGAGTGAAAGCCCGTCTTCGTCCTCGTCATTGAGGTGACGACGGAAGATCGCTGCCACCCGCTCGAATCCCTCAGCCGGCACCGAGTCCCACCAGGT
>JAFAUA010000592.1 GCA_019243595.1 Acidimicrobiia bacterium | reverse complement strand
CGCGGTGACAAATCCCACTGTTTGCTGCGGTTTTCATGTGGTTACCGGCGGGTACAAACAGAGTGTCAGCGAAATGCAAGGAGTGATTTTTCGCATGGGTGTTTTCGAGGAAGCCAAGGGCACTGTGAAGGAAAAAGTCGGTGAGGTCACCGACAATCCGGATCTCCAGCGTGAGGGTCAGGCCCAGAAGGACAAGGGCCAGGCCGAGCGCGAGGCCACTGAGGCACGAGCCGAGGCCAAGGCCCACGAGGGCAAGGCAAAGGCGCACGAGGTCGAGCAGAAGGCGGCCGAGCGCAGCAAGTAATCAGTTTCGGCAGGGTGTGGTCTTGGCGAGCACGCCCTGCCCAAAACGGGGAGCCCCGGTTTCGGCCGGGGCTCCCACGCGTTTGGGCTGATTTTCAGCGGGGCAAATCTCGCCCATGCCTCGATTGCGTCGTGTGACCTGCAACGACCCGGGGTACTCGCGGCGGAAGGCGGGCAAGGGCTTCAGCTACGTCGGCATCGACGGCGCCCGCCTCACCGACGCCGACGTGGTGGCGCGTCTGCGAGCGCTGGCGATCCCACCAGCGTGGACCGACGTCTGGATCTGCCGTGACGAGAACGGCCATCTGCAGGCAGTGGGCACCGACGACGCCGGGCGCCGGCAGTACCTGTACCACCCGGCCTGGCGGGAGCGCCGCGACCGCGAGAAGTTCGATCACATGCTCGACTTCGGCCGTTCGTTGCCGGCGATCCGCAACACCTGCATCAAGAAGCTGGCCCGCCCGGAGATGGACCGTGAACGCGTGCTGGCGTGCGCGGTGCGGCTGCTGGATCTCGGGTTCTTCCGCATCGGTACGGAGGGATACGCCGAGCAGCACCAGCACTACGGCCTGGCGACCATCCGCAAGTCGCACGTGACCATCAGCGGCGACGAGCTCGTCTTCGACTTCGTCGCCAAGAGCGGCAAGCGTCGCATCCAGTCGGTCGTCGACCCAGCCGTGCACGAGGTCATCACCCAGCTCAAGCGCCGGCGCGCCGGCGGCCCCGAGCTCCTGGCCTACAAGGTCGACGGACGGTGGCGGGACGTGAAGTCGACCGACATCAACGACTTCATTAAGGAGATCGCCAGCGACGAGTTCACGGCCAAGGACTTCCGCACGTGGAACGCCACCGTGCTGGCGGCCGTCGCCCTGGCGGTGTCGGCGCCGGCCGCGGCGTCGAAGACGGCGCGCAAGCGGGCAATCGTGCGGGCCATGAAGGAGGTTGCCCACTACCTCGGCAACACCCCGGCGGTCGTGCGGTCGTCCTACGTCGACCCGCGGATCGTCGACCACTTCGAGGCAGGCGTCACCATCGCCCCTGCGCTCGGCAAGCTCGGGGAAGGGGCGGTGTTCGGCCAGCTGGCCACCCAGGGCGCCGTCGAGGAAGCGGTGCTCGACCTGCTGAACGACGAAGCCACCGGTAACGTCCAGGCCGCGTGACCTACGCCTCGGACGCCCGGTCGCTGTCGGAGATCCTCGCCATGTACGAGGCCGACGGCTTCACGTCGCAGTTCGGCACCAGGCCCGACGGACGCATCGTGTGCTTCAGCTGCCACTTCGAGGCCCCAGCGGAGGAGTTCGAGCTGGTGTCCCTGTCGCGGACCGAGGGGGCGTCGGATCCCGACGACATGCTGGCGGTGGCGGCGTTGAAGTGCCGCAACTGCGACTGCCAGGGCACGCTCGTCCTGAACTACGGCCCCGAGGCGGGCGAGGACGACGTCTTGGTGTTGCAGCGACTCGAGTCGGTCGACAAAACCCGAGAGAACCCGACGACCTAACCACCTGCCGGCCGTCCCGACGGGAGTTAGTCGCCGACGGCGGCGTTGACCTTGTCGGCCGTCGGTTGTTCGTCGGCGAGGATGAGGTCGATCTGGCTGCCCTTGACGACGATCCGGCCGGCGCCCGAGGGGCCGGAGAAGCGGCCGTCGGCGGCCGGCTTCGCGTGGCCACCCGACCAGTCGCCGGCCCACTCCGACAGCGCGGACGTGAGCTTGTTCGCCGACCCGGCATCGGGCGCCGTCCACCGGTCGATGAAGCCGCGGGCCGAACCGCAGCGCACGGTTGCGAAGGTGTCGCCGTTCCAGCCCTCGGCGGCGTCGTCTGCCGCCGAGGGGTCGAGGTGCTCTTGGAGGAGCTCAGTCATGTCGAACTCGCCGAGGGTGTTGGTGCGCAGCGGCGTGCAGCCGGAAGCGCCGGCGACGTCGGGAAGGGCAGGCGCCGTCCACGTCTTGCCTGCGTTGTAGAGATCGGGGTGGATGATCACCTGCGTGGAATCGGGCGGGCGCATGTAGGCGGCGTTGACGGCGTCGTACCCGCCGGCGCGCCAGCGTGAGACGACGAAGTCCTTGCCGGTCGTGTACGGGAAGTACAGCGAGTCGAGCAGGAACCGCGGCACCTGCGGGATCGACCCCGCGGAGCTGTTGGCTTCGGCTGCCGCCTGGTTGCGCTCGCTCTGGCCGAGGAACTTGCTCGACCAGTTCGCCTCCATGAGCCTGGCGTCGCCCTCGAGGAGCGCCGAGTAGCCGCTGCCCTGCTCGCCTTTGTCCTGGACGTCAAGCTCGTAGGTGGCGGGCCCGAAGTTGAAGTGCTGGTCGGTGAGGGCGTGCAGCATTTCGTGGGCGACGGTGATGCGCTCGTAGGGCGTGAGCGTCGTGCCGTTGGCCCGGACCAACAACTTCTTCGTCTTGGGGTCGTAGAAGCCGAGGACGGCGCCGCCCAGCAGGCTCATGTAGGTCTTGACGTAGTCGGTGCCCTTGGGAATGAGCTGCAGGACCTTCAGCGTCTCGCCGTCGCCGGCCAGACGGTCAGGGTGAAGATCGCGCTGGTTGACGGCGTTGAGCTGTCGGACGAATTCAGCGTCCGGAGCGACGGCGATGTCGAGGGGCGCTGTCCACTGCAGGCCTCGGACCTGGGCGACCTGGGCCTGGATCTGGGCGAAGGTGGCGGCCAGCGCCGGCGGAATGGCGGCAGTGGTCGTCGGACCGGCCGCCGCGGTCGTCGACGTTGCCGGGGCGATGGTGATCGTCGGGGCGCTCGACGTCGTGCCCGAGGCGCGCGTCAGCTTCCCGCCGCCGCCTTCTCCAGCGCGGATGACCACAGCGGCCAGCCCGGCACCAAGGAGGACAACGACGAGACCGACGAGAGCCATCCGCGACGCCGGTGCGCGCATCGCCGGTCACCGTATCGGCGCGAGTGCGAAACCTACGCGCGCGGGAAGGTGAAGATGACCATCGTCCCGTATGCGAAGAGGACGCCGGTCAGGGTGTACAGCGTGGCCTTCGTAGCGGCCCGTTTGCCGGGGGCGCGGACGTAGTCGTCGATGATCAGGCGCAGGCCGTTGATGCCGTGGGCCAGGGCCAGCGCCAGCAGCGACCAGTCGAAGATCCGCCACCCCAGATTGTGCCAGCGGTGGGCGACGAAGTTGTAGTTGGTGTCGACCACGTCGTGGAGGATGTGGGTGATGGCGAAGTGGATGAGGGCCAGGAACAACAGCACCAGGCCCGAGATGCGCATGAAGAACCACGACCACGTCTCGAAGCTCGCACGGGGCCGCTGGGCGCGCAGCGGCGGCGACGGGGTGGGGTCCTTCTCGGGTGCCCGGATCGCCATTTAGAAGTGCCCCTGGAAGAACGGCCACAGGATGGCGATGCCCCCCGGGATCCCGGCGGCCAGCGTGATCCCCACGACGACGCCGAACAGCCTCTTCTGCACGTTCTCGTGGACGGCGTCGGGGAAGAAGTCGATGAGGACGATGCGCAGGCCGTTGAGGGCGTGGAAGATCAGGGCGAACAGCAGGCCGACCTCGAACAGGCGGAAGAAGACGTTGCCGTAGAGGGCGTGCACGTTGTTGTAGAGGTGCTTGTTCTGCACCAGCGACACGTCGACGATGTGCAGCATCAAGAAGAGGAAGACGCCGAAGCCGGTGAAGCGGTGGAACAGGAACGCCAGCTGGCCGGACTTGCCCCGGTAGGGCGTTGCGGGTGCCGCCACTAGCGCACTCCCCGCTTCCGTCCGTACCAACGCCCGCCCCACATGGTGGACGAGAACAGGTACACCCCGAAGAAGGTCACGATCGCCACCACGACGGCAAAGGCGGCGATGAAGAGCCACTGCGCGGTTGACATCGTTCCTGAACCTAGCGGGAGGCCTGCTTGCCGATCACGTCCGCGCCGCGCATGTAGGGCTTGAGCGCGTCGGGGATGCGGATGGACCCGTCGGGCTGGCGGTAGGTCTCGACCAGGGCCGCCCAGACGCGGGGCGTGGCCAGGGCTGAGCCGTTCAAGGTGTGAATCACGGCGTTGCCCTCGGCACTCCGGTAGCGGATGTTGGCCCTGCGGGCCTGGAAGTCGCCGAACCAGCTGATGCTCGAGGCCTCGAGCCACATGTCGCAACCCGGGGCGTAGACCTCGAGGTCGAAGGTGCGCCGGGACGAGTCGCCGAGATCGCCGGCGCAGAGGTCAAGGACCCGGTACGCCAGGCCCAGCGCCCGCAAGCTGCCCTCGGCCCGCTCGGTGAGCTCGGCGTGCAAGTCCTGGGCCTGATCTGGGGTGGCGTAGGCGAGGATCTCGACCTTGTCGAACTCGTGGATGCGCAGGAGCCCGCGCGTGTCCTTTCCCGCCGAGCCGGCCTCGCGTCGGAAGCAGCTGGTGTGGGCCATCAGCCGGATCGGGAGGTCTTCTTCGTCGAGGAGCTCATCGCGGTGCAGCGACGTCAGCGGCACCTCGGCGGTTGGGATACCCCACAGGTCGTCGCGCTCGATGTGATAGGCGTCGTCGGCGAACTTCGGCAGGTGCCCGGTCGCGATCATCGTG
>JAFAUA010000586.1 GCA_019243595.1 Acidimicrobiia bacterium | reverse complement strand
CTCGTCCTCGACGGCGGCGAGTTGGCAGGTGTGCAGGCCTTCGCCATGCAGAAGCGCCTGGCGGCTGCGACGCCGTAACTCAAGACGAGAAGTCGGGCTGCGCCTTGCGAACGGAATCGCTGCGACCCTTCGGCTCCTCCCACTCCTCCTGGCGGCCGAGGGCAGTGAGGTCGAGGAAGTAATAGGAGCCGCCGGTTGACTCCAGTCCTCTCGCGTATTGCGAGTAGGTGCGAAAGATCCGGCCGTCCACCGTCAGGAAGCAGGTGCGCCCCGGCATGTCGTAGGGCTGGTCGGCGGTCTTCATGCTTTCGTGCCCGAGGGCGACGTACTCGTCGAGCGTTCGGAAGTTGTACTCGTCGAACCCGCGCTCCCCGTCGATCGTGACGCCGAAGTCGTAGTTGAAGTCGGTGCCGTACGACGAGTACCAGGGCACGGTCCAGCCCTTCTTGGTCTTCCAACGCTCCAGCTTCTCGAGCGGCGCGCGCGAAACCATGGCGTAGGTCGTGTCCCGCGTGTGGAGGTGCTCGAAGAACGCGTCGCTCAGTTCGTCGGTGCCGGCCGTGCAGCTCGGGCACCCGTCATCCCACTCGGGGTGGAACATGAAGTGGTAGATGATCAGCTGCGGCCGGCCTTCGAAGATGTCGGCCAGCGTCACCTTTCCGGCGGGGCCGTCGAAGACGTACTCCTTGTCGACCTCGACCATCGGGAGGTTGCGTCGTTCGAGGTTCAGAGCGTCACGGGCGCGCGTCAGCTCCTTCTCCTTCTTCAGGAGCTCGACGAGCGCGGCACGCCACTCGTCTTGCGATGCGATTCGAGGCAGGGCCATGTGTTCTCCTTCAGTCGGGCAGGAGCGGAACCTGCATGCCGGTGTTTCTTCCCAACAACGTCGCCCGGGTGACCGCCTTGGAGCCGAAACGTTCGTGGATGTCGTCGAGCGCCGAGTCGAGGGCCTCGGTGTGGTTGTCGAACGGCAGCGCGAGCTGGACGGCGTCTTCGTTGTCGAGGTTGGCAACCGACACCCCGACGAGCGTGAGGCCCTGGGCGTCGATCAACGGCCCAGCCGACCGCAGTAAGGAACGGACGGCGCGCAGGATCGTGTCGGTCTGGGCGGTCGCTTGCGGCAAGGTGTGCGACCGGGTCGCGCGTGAGGAGTCGTTGAAGCGCATGCGCAGGACGACAGTGCGGCCCACGCGGCCGGCGGCGCGCATCCGGCGGGTGACGCGATCGACGATGGCGACAGCACTGGCATCGATGTCGGCGTCGCTCTTGCTTCGCCAGCCCATGGCGTGCTGGGAACCGATCGATCCCCGCCGCCGGCCCACCTGCACGCGCCGCGGGTCGCGATTATGGGCGAGCGCATGCAGCTGGCGGCCCGACGCCAGGCCCACCAACGACACCACGGTCGGCTCCTCCAGACGGGCGACCTCGCCGACCGTCGTGATGCCCCGGTCGTGCAACTTGGCCGCCGTCTTCGGCCCGACGCCCCACAGTCGCTCGACGGGCAGAGCATGGAGAAACCGCAGCTCGTCGTCGGGTGGGACGACGAGCAACCCGTCGGGCTTGGCGACGCCGCTCGCCACCTTGGCGAGGAACTTGGTGCGGGCTACGCCGACGGTGATGGGCAGGCCGACCTCGTCGCGCACTCGCTGCCGGAGGCGCTCGGCGATCTCAGTCGGCGTGCCCGAGACCCGACGCAGGCCGCCGACGTCGAGGAACGCCTCGTCGATGGAGAGACCCTCCACGAGCGGCGTCGTGTCCTCGAAGATGGCGAACACCGCCTTACTCGCCTCCGAGTACGCCGACATGCGAGGCCTGACGACCACTGCCCCCGGGCAGAGGCGGCGGGCCTGGGCGCCCCCCATCGGCGTGAACACCCCGTAGGCCTTGGCCTCGTAGCTGGCCGCCAGCACGACGCCGCCGCCGACGATCACCGGGCGTCCCCGCAGAGCCGGGTCATCACGCTGCTCGACCGACGCGTAGAACGAGTCCAGGTCGGCGTGCAGGATCGTCGCCTCGTCTCCCATGGCGAACATATGTTCGCACTCGATGAGTCCGGGCGTCCACCGTCGTCTATGACGTGTGGCCCCGACGGTCGTCCTGACGCGTGATGGTCGCGACGTTGCGACGTGGCCGCTTGCGACTCGCGGCCGCCCGGATATGGCCGTGGTCGACCGGCTGGCGCGGCTCCACCTCGAGGCCAAGCGGTTGGGGTGCACGATCATCCTGCGCGGCGTCGGTGCCGACCTGGTCGAGCTCCTCGAGCTCTCGGGTCTCGACGAGATCGTCGTCGCTGATGAGTAGGGCGCCCTAGGACAGGTGCGCGGGGAGGCCGAACAGCTCGAAGTTCTCGGGGCCGATGAAGTTGTGGTGGGCCACGAGGCGGTCGCCTGACACCTCGATGACCTGCACGGCCCAGGGCATGTAGCCGCCCTCGGGGTCGGGCTTGTAGGAGCCGAAGGCGTACGCGCCGTTGGCCGCCGTGGCGATGAGGCGCGAGTTCGCGCATTCGTGGCCGGCCCCGACGAAGAACTTGCCGAGCTCGTCGGCGCCGCGGACCCAGAAGTTGAACGGCGGCATCGTCATCACCGCGTCCTCGTGCAGGAGGGCGACGAGCGATTCGATGTCGTAGCGCTCGAAGGCGTCGACGTAGCGGGCCAGCAGCGCCTGCTGCTCGGCGTCCTCGGTGCGGACGTCGGTGTCCTCGAGATCGCGCTCGGCCATCGTCGCCCGCGCCCGCTGGAGGGCGCTGTTCACCGAGGCCACGCTCGTGTCGAGGAGTTCCGCGACTTCGGTGGCCTGCCAGCGCAGCACCTCGCGCAGGATCAGTACCGCCCGCTGCTTGGCGGGCAGGTGCTGCAGGGCGGCGACGAAGGCCAGGCGGATGCTCTCCCGCTCCGCAGCCAACTCGGCCGGGTCGCCGTCGATCGGCAGCACGCTGGCGTCGGGGATCGGCGTCAGCCAGGTGGACTCGGGCAGCGTGTCGGGCTTGAAGGAGTCGGCCGGATACGGCCCGCCGAAGTCCATGGCCCGCGCCCGGCGTTGGCGGCCGCGCAGCATGTCGAGGCAGACGTTGGTGGCGATGCGGTACAGCCACGAGCGCACGGCCGAGCGACCCTCGAAGCTGTCGAGGCCCTTCCACGCGCGCACCATCGTCTCCTGGACGGCATCGTCGGCCTCGAAGGCCGATCCCAGCATCCGGTAGCAGTAGCCGGTGAGCTCCCGGCGGTACTGATCGAGGTCCTCGAACTGGACGTCAGGAAGGTCGGTGCCGACGGCCACGGACGGCGATTCTACGAGCGTCATGCCTGTTTGGACGTCGCAGCCGCCGAGAACTCATCGGTCATCGCCGAGCCGCTCGGCCAGCCAGGAAGCGTCCTTGACCGCGTAGCCCTCGTAGTCGTTGTTGAAATAGGCGTAGACGTCGTGGCCCGCGCCCAGCCACTCGTCGAGGCGATCGGCCACCGGCGCCAGGCGCTTCTGGCCGTAGCGCCCCCAGTAGGCACGCTTCAGGGCCTGAGGTCCGTGGAAGCGCACGTACGTCCAGTCCGTGGTCAGCACCCACGGATGGTCGGGCAGCAGGTCGTGGATGCAGAGCGCGGCGCCGTGGGCCCGCAGTACGGCGAAGATCTCCTCGTCGACCCAGGACGGCTCGCGGAGCTCGACCGCCCAACGCCGCGTGGCCGGCGCGACCGACAGGAACTCGTCGAGCCGCGCGGCGTCCTTCTTCCACTTGGGCGGCAGTTGGACGAGCGTGGGCCCCTCGGACTTGCCGAGACGTTCGACTCGGTCAAGGTGGTTCGGCAACCATGACGCCGCGTCCCGCAGCTTCATGCGGTGTGATCCGAAGGCGCCGAGCTTCACCGCGTACTCGAAGTTCGGCGGTGCCTGCTCGGCCCACTTCTCGACCGTCGACGGCGGTGGCAGTCGGTAGAAGGTGTTGTTGATCTCGACGGTGTCGAAGAGCGTGGCGTAGTACTCGAACCACGCCCGCTGGGGCAGCTTCTCGGGGTACACGAGACCCCGCCAGTCCTTGTACATCCACCCTGAGCACCCGACGCGAGCGCGGCCTCGTGCCGCCATGTCGACTACCTACCCAGAGCTGCCGCCACCGCCTTCGTCGCCGCGCCGCCGGCGACCAGGATGGGTTCGGTGGTGCGCATGGCGCGGCTGAAGATGAACGCCCCTTCCAAGAGCGACAGCATCTGCAGGGCCAGCCGCCCAGCCTCCTCGCGGTCGATGCCGGCTCCCGCGAAGTACTCGGTCGACGAGGACAGCCATGACTCGAACACCTCGGCGCACGCCTCCCTGAGCGGTTCGCTGACGCTCGAGACCTCGAGGGCGACCGTGGCGATCGGGCAGGCGTCGGCGTAGCCGCTCTCCTCGACGTCCTTGGCTGCGTCGGCGAAGAAGCGGCCGACCGCGTCGACGACGTCGGGCACCTCGAGGGCGATGTCGATGAACAGCTGCATGTACATGCGCCCCGACCGGCGGATGACCTCGGCGCCGAGCTCCTCCTTGCCTCCCGGGAAGAAGTGGTACAGCGAGCCGAAGGCGGCGTCGGCGTCGGCCGCGATCTGCTTGAGGCCCGTGCCCATGTAGCCCCGGCGACGGAAGCACTCGGCGCTGGCCTCGACGATGCGCTCTTTGGTGCCGGCGGTTGTCATGTGCCTATTCTGTCACTAGAACGATCTATTTAGTAGGAGGCACAGGCATGGGAGAGGCTCGGGCCGACCGGATCCTGCGGTACGCGGCGGTGTTCTTCCTCGTCGGCTTCGCCGTCCATAACGCCGACCACATCCGCCGGGGCGCCAGCTCGGTCACGCCCGAGTTGTTCGTGGCCGGCAACGTGGCGGCCGTGATCTCGATCGCGACGATCGTGCTCGTCCTGCGCCGCCACCGGCTGGCGGGCCAGGTCGCGGTGGCTGCCGGGTTCCCGCTTGCCATCGGATTCACCGCCGCCCACATGCTGCCGACCTGGAGCGTGCTCAGCGACTCGTTCATCGACGGCCATGTGAGCGCCTTCTCCTGGGTGGCATCACTGCTGGAGATTGTCGGTGCGCTGACGCTCGGCTTCGCGGGTCTCTACGCCCTGCGGGCTAGGCCCGACGCCACAACCGTTTCCGCTTCGGCGTCGCGAGCGTCGGCGGGCGCGGGGGCCTGACGCTTGGGCATTGGCGCTCCCGGTGCTTCTCGAGGAGCACCTCGGGCGGCTTGCCGCTGGCGTCGACGATCTTCATCCCGCAGTCGGGGCAGGAGAGCTGCGTCCCCAGGCGGCCTGTCAGGGTGAGCGGCCTCGGCCGTCGCTTCTTCGCCGTCATCCCCGTCGTCGTCCTCCGCTGAGCACTGCGTGCCTTATCAAAGCGGCTCCCGGACGCGAAGTGGGGGCACCGGGCCGGCGCCGTCGTTCGCCTGCCCGGTGCCCCCGGTGCTGAGGGCGTTTTTGGGGGGTTACGCCGCTCGGCGTTCTTCCTGGTCGGCCTCGGCCTCACCTGCGACCTCGGGCTTGCGCAGGTTGGCGGCAATGACGCCGGCGATGACCCCGACGAAGATGCCGATCCAGGCGAAGAACCCACCGAGGTTCAGGCCGAAGAGGTGGTCGAGGGCCGCCGACCCGCCTCCGCCGAGGGCGATGGCGCCTGCCGCCACCGCGAGGACCAGCGGGTACTCGTAGCCGTTGTCCTGGGCCCAGGCGCCGTTCTCGACGTGGACGGCGAAGATGGCGTTGAGCATCACGGCGATGATGGCGGCCGCCGCCAACGGGGTGAACAGCCCGAGGAACAGGAGCAGACCGCCGCCGGCCTCGCCCAGCCCGGCGAGCACCGCGTGCGGCTTGCCGGGCCGGTAGCCGAGCGACTCCATGAACCCGCCCGTGCCTTCGACGCCATAGCCGCCGAACCACCCGAAGAGCTTCTGGGTGCCGTGGCCGATGAAGAGGCCTCCGATGACAAGCCGTAGCACCAGCAATCCGAAGTCCATGAACGTGTCCTCCTACCCTTCTCGACGCCGGTCTGGTACCTACCCGCAGGCCGCAAGCGGTAGACATCTCCGCGTGTCACGTCCGGCCGCCGTGGTGTTGCTGTGGGCGCTGGCGGCGCTGGGGGGCGGGGTTGTGTGCGCCCGCGCCGCGGCCCAGGTGGTGACGACACCGACGGAGCAGACCACCGCACCGACCACGCCGCAGACCGTCGCCACGACGAGTCCCCAGGCGGCCACCACCCGACCGACGGTGGCCCGCACCGTGCCCCGGCGGTCGTCGACAACCGGGAGCACCACGCCGCCGTCGACGGTTCCCACGACCGTGGCCGGCACCCTTCCCCCGACCACCGCGGGCCCGGCGGCGGGGCCTTCGACCATCCCGGTGGAGGACACCCGCCCCGGCGAGGGCAAGATGCCCGCCTGGCCGATGGTCCTCAGCGGGATCGGGGTGGCCGGGGCGGGTGGCGTCCTGGGGCGCCAATGGGTACGCACGCGACCGCGCTGAGGGTTTCTGTGGGGGAGCAGGCCGTGCTAGTTTCTTCCGGTTCGTGGAGGGGCGTGCCGCGGCTCGGGCTGCCCTGCGAGGACCACCGACTGGCGAGGATTTCCACCCAATGACGACCCCCAAGAAGGCACGATTGGCCGGCGGACTGTGCATCGCCGGCGCCACCGGTGTGGCGGCCGTCGCCGTGGCTCTGCTGGGCCCCGCTGCCGGTGCCGCGACGCATGCGGGGGGCGACTCGACGGGTAGTGCCAGCGCCAACGGCGGTTCGGGGGGCTCCCCGAGCACCGTCATCACCCCCGTCGCCCAGTCCGGCAACTCCGGCGACGTCAACGCCTCGTCAAGCGCAACCAACACCGGCAACACCGGTTCGGCCACGTCCACGGCCATCTCCAATCCGGTCGCCATCTCCGGCAACTCGGGTTCGACCGGCGGCACGGGCAGTGCCAACACCACCCACAACGGCACCACGTCCAGGGTGACGGCCAGCAATCTCAGCGCCTCGTCGTCGAGCGGCTCGGGCCTCTCCTCGTCGCTCTCCTCCGAGGTGGCGTCGTCGACGGCGCGGGCCTCGAACAAGGTGCAGAACGCCGTCGCCCGCATCGACTCGTCCAGCGACGTCGTGAGCTCGTCGGGCACGACGTCGACGGCCAGCAACGTTTCGGCCGCCCCGGCGGTCCCCGCGGCTCCGGCACCGGCCCCCGTGCCTGACTCCTCGACGGCGATCGACGCCGCCCTGATGGGTCTCGGCGCAGCCGTCAACCCCGACGCCGTCGCCGGCTCCCAGGTGCGCACCACGCCGCCGATCAGCGACGTTCCCTCCGCTTAAGCACTCGCACCCGCGTCTCGGGTAGTCGGCCCGCGCCATGGGCCGCGCCCTGCTCACCGACCTGTACGAGCTGCGCATGGCGGCCAGCTTCCGCCGGCGGGGGATGGACGGCGAGGCCACGTTCAGTCTGTTCGTGCGGGCGTTGCCGCCGGATCGCGGCTTCCTCGTCGCCTGTGGACTCGACAGCTGCCTGGACTTCCTCGACGGTCTGACGGTCGACGACGACGACCTCGACGCCCTCACCACCCTCGGCCTCGACGACGTAACCGTCGATGCACTGGCCGGGCTCCGCTTCACCGGGGACGTGTGGGCGGTGCCTGAGGGCCGCGTCGTGCTCGCCGGTGAGCCGCTGCTCGAGGTGACGGCGCCGATCGCCGAGGGCCAGCTCGTCGAGACATATCTGCTCAACCAGCTCACGTTCGCTACGAACGTGGCGTCCAAGGCCGCCCGCACGCGGGTGGCGGCCGAGGGTGCCGCCCTGGTCGACTTCGCCTTTCGCCGCACCCAGGGGGTCGAGGCGGCGATGACCGTGGCCCGGGCGTCGGCGATGGTCGGCTACGTCGCCACGAGCAACGTCGAGGCGGCCCGCCGGTACGGCCTGCGCGTCGCGGGCACGATGGCCCACAGCTACGTCGGAGCGTTCGACTTGGAGGACGCCGCCTTTCGGGCCTTCGCCGAGGACAACCCCGGCAATGCCATCTTCCTCGTCGATACCTACGACAGCCGACACGGCGTGCAAAGGGCAATCGACGTGATCCGCGAGCTGGGGCTGGGTGCCACGGCCGGCATCAGGCTCGATAGTGGCGACCTGGCGGCGCTGGCCGCCGAGGCCCGGACCATGCTCGACGACGCCGGGCTCACCGACGTGGAGATCTTCGCCAGCGGCGGACTCGACGAGTACGCCATTGCCGACCTGGTGGTCGCCGGAGCGCCGATCGACGCCTACGGCGTGGGCACGAACATGGGTGTGTCCGCCGATGCTCCGTCACTCGAGTCGGTGTACAAGCTCGTCGAGTACGACGGTCGCCCGGTCATGAAGCTGTCGACCGGCAAGGCGACGACGCCCGGGCCGAAGCAGGTGTTCCGCGGGCGCGCCGGTGATGTCGTCGCCCTCCGCGACGAGACGCCGCCTTCGGATTGCGACGCGCTCCTCGTCCCGGTCATGCGCGACGGCCATCGGGTCCATCGCGAGACGCTCGCCGAGGCCCGGCAGCGCTTTGAGTCCGACCTGCGGCTTTTGCCCCCCGAGGCATTGCGCCTCCGCGGCAGTTCACCGCCGACGGTGACCATGTCGGCCCGCGCGGAGGCGTTGCGTGCGTCGGTTTACAAGAAATTGATTGGGCGCGAGGAACCACCCCAGGTGTAGAACTGAAGCTGCCCCTGGAGGCGTCCTCCCCCCGGGGGCGATGACGGCAGAGGAGGGCCTCGTCACGCCAAGGGCCCTCCTCTCCGTCTCTACTTTTTTGGACGGCCGGCGCTCGTCAGCGATGACTGACATGCAGGGGGAGACGGTCGACGAGGAACGTCTGGATCACCGTCGTGCCGCGCATGGTCACGACCACGACCGCGTACTTGCCGGTTGGCGGCGTGCTCGCGGCGTGCTGGACCTTCTCGGCGCGGAAGTCGTCGGAGAAGGCGACCACGCAGAAATCGCGGCCGGAAGGCAGCGTTGCGTGGGGGAAGGCATGGAGCACGTGTTTCCGGCTCGCCAGCCGCACGCCGACGAGGCGGCCCTGCTGTTGCACGGCGGCTCTGGCCGTCGGCAGCGAGCGGAAGCAGACGCTCGAGCGGGTGCCGAGCGTCTGGCGCGGCGCCGCGCACGCGGCGAACGCGCCGGCGGCGATGACGCACGCGGCGACAACTCGGCGCATCACGCCGCCGCCTTCTCGGGTTCGACTCCGGCATCGGTGCGGTTGTGTCGCCGGGTCTGGTACGCCAACGCCGCCCAAGCCACCCAGCCGACGGCGAGCAGGCCCCAGAAGCTGATCAGCCGGTACAACACGACGGTCGCGACCGTTGCCTCTTTC
>JAFAUA010000231.1 GCA_019243595.1 Acidimicrobiia bacterium | reverse complement strand
GCGTTGTCGATGCCCGCCACGCTGGTGGGGCACGCGTTGTTCGTGTAGGGCGTCATCGTCCACAGGACGGGGTGCTGCCCGCCGTCGACCTTGCGGACCCAGCCGTCGAGACGGACGCCGTCGGGCATCCGCACGTTGACCTCCGAGCACGTCGGTCCCGCTGCCGCGTGGGCTACGACCGGCGTGACCGCTGCGCCGAGCACCAGTAGTGCCAGTCCGGCCCACCTCAGACGCCTGTGCACGGCAACTCCACCCCCGAATCCGACGTATCGGACACTTCGTCGGGCGTGGGTGCGACTCCTGCCCGGCGCTGTCCTCTACTTCAGGGCGGTGCCGATGACGTTGGCCATCGCCTGAACGAAGTCGGCGGCCGCGTCGTCGAACGAACGGACAGGCCCGCGCCCGGCCGACAGCACGCCGCGGACGCCGAAGGGACCGAAAACCGGGGCTGAGACAGCCGAGTGCGTACCGGGCGAAAACGCGTCGACATTGAAGCGGCGTTCGACCGCGATGTCGTCGACGACGACCACAGTGCGCGCCAGGACGGTGAAGCCGGCCAGCGAGCCCGTCCCGCCGGGCAGCGTCTCCACGAAGACATCCGACACCGAGGTGCGGTTGGACAGCGACCCGTCCTCGTTTACCTCGAGGTATCCGGCGCGGTCGGCGTCGAGGAGCCGGCGCGTGGCCTCGACGACGTCCCGTACAAGGACGTCGTCGCTCGACGCGCTGTCCCGGCCCCGGGAGATGGCGCGCGCCCCGAGGACGGCGATTGCAGACGCCCGAAGATCCCGCGTCCGCAACGCCTGATCGATGTGGCGCCGCTCGGTCGTGTCGTGCATGACGTTGATTCGGCCGACGAGCTCGCGGTCCGCGCCGAAGAAGGGCGTCGACGTCAGCTGGCAGCTGATCTGGGACCCATCCCTTCGCACGACGGGAATCTCGCCCGTGAAGTGTTCGCCGGCCAGCACGCGCGCACGGATCGCTTCCAACTGTTCCTGACTCTTCAGGGAGGCGGCCGGGAACGAGTCGATGTGCCGGCCGACGAACTCATCAGCCGGCCAGCCGGTCAGCGCCACCGCTGCGTTGTTGACGTAGGTGATCACGCCGTCGTTGTTCGACGCCGTCACCGCTTCACCGACGGCATCGAGGAGGGCGGCGCGGAAACGCTGCTCGGCTTCGGCCGCCTTGCGGTCGGTGACGTCGCTGAGAATGGCGACGCTGCCCTCGTAGCGCCCGGCTCGGTCGAAGAGGGGGCGCACGTGGGCCTCGCCATCGAACGTCGTGCCGTCGGAGCGGCGGATCTTGCCGTCGAACACCAGCGACATCCCCAGGCGCAGGTCCGCCATGCGCTCTCTGGCCGTCGCAAGATCTTCCTCGGGGATGAACGACAGCAGGCTGCTGGACAGCAACTCCTCGACACTGCACCGCAGCATCTCGGCCATCCTGCGGTTGGCATAGATCGTGCGGGCGTCCTTGGCCACGACGATGCCGAGCGTCAGGTTCTGGACGATCTGACGGAGCATGAGGGTCTCCGCCTCGCCCGGCGGCAGCGAGCCCTCGGCGCCCAACACTCGCTCGATCGCCGATGGGAGCGTGAGTCCCTCGGCCGTCAAGCGACGGACGGTCAGCACCCTGTCGACGTCGGCCTCCGAGTACTGACGTTGGCCGCCCTTGGTCCTCGTGGGTTCCAGGAGACCGAAGCGCCGTTCCCAGGCCCGCAGGGTGCCCGCCTCCACGCCCGTGCGACGGGCCAGCTCGCCGATCCGCATGGCCACGGCCTGACCGTACGGCACCTTGTACACGGCGTACAAGGTTCTCTCCGGTTTCGCTTCGGATTCCTTGACGCAACCCCCGTGCCCCCAGGACGATCCGCCAGGGATACTCACCCCCCGCGGGTGCTGGCGAAGGAAGAGAGTCGAGGGCGAGCGTCGCTGTGATCTCGGAGCAACGGGTACGAGAGGACACCGGCGCCGAGCGCGAGTCGAGCGACGCGAGCGACCACGTGCTTGGTGCGTTGGATGCGATGAACACCGTCCTGGGCCAGCTGGCGCGGCGCACCGCCGGAATGCAGGCCGAGGCC
>JAFAUA010000416.1 GCA_019243595.1 Acidimicrobiia bacterium | reverse complement strand
CCGGCGGCGGAACTTCACCTTCCCGATCGGCGTGCAGTTCTTCTCGAACTTCGCCTACATGGGGAGCTTCATCCTGACGCCGCTGTTTCTGAAGGAGGCCTTCCACTACGGCGAGACCAAGATCGGGCTGCTGTCGATCGCCCGCCCGCTGTCGTTCTCGCTGACGGCGCCGCTCGCCGGCTACCTCGCCGTGCGGTGGGGCGAGCGGCAGGCGGCGATCGTCGGCTGCGCCTTCGTCGTGGCGTCGATGGTGGCGTGGACGCAGGTCGATCCCGGTGCCAGCAACTGGGCGGTGATGGGCGCCCTGGCCCTCGCCGGGGTGGGTCTCGGTGTGTCCTCACCGTCGATGGCGGCGAGCGTCGCCAACGCCGTCGAAGAGGAGAACCTCGGCATCGCCGGCGCCGCCCAACAGCTGCTCACCCAGGTCGGCATCGTCGCCGGCATCCAGCTGGCTGAGACCGTGCAGGCGGCCCGCCAGTCGACAGTCGGCGCCGTTGCGTCGTACCACGACTCGTATCTCTTGGCCGGTGGCGTGTGCGTCCTCGGCCTGGTGTGCGCGCTCTTCGTCCGGAGCGCGGAACGGGGCGAGCGCGAACCGCGCATCGCCCCGTTGATCCGCGAAGCGGCGTAACGCCGCCCCGCAGCGGGCCCTACTCCGCCGCTCGAACTACTCCGCCGTCATCTCCTTGACCTTCTGGGCGAACTCCTGCGCCTTGGGATCGGGCGGAGCCGCCTGCATCGCCATGAGCTTGGTCATGTCGCCCTGGACCTTGACCTTGCCGGCCATGAAGGCCTGCATGCCCGCCTGCGGGTTGCCGTCGACGAAGATCGCCTTGGCGGTGTCGTAGTCGACAGTCACCGTGAGGTCGGGATTCTCGATGTGGCCCATCTCCATCTGCATGTCGCCCGAGGTGGTGTCCATGTGCACGTTGACGGTGCCCTCACCGAAGGGGACGTCGGTGATGACCTGGTTCATCTTCACCGCGTGCGGGATCTTGGCGCCTCCGCCCTCGGCCCTCGCCTCGTCGCCCAGCTTGCGGACCTCGGCGATCCATTCCTCGCTCAAGAACGGGTACTTGTCGGCCACTGTCTCCTCCGTCTCGTCCTGCGTCTACGGGTCGCGGCACGCTACCTGCGCGATACCGGCCGGTACCATCTGGTTCCGATGCCGGCGGCGACTCGCGAAGAGCGCATCGAGTTCCGGGAACGGAACCCGAAGTGGAAGCTTCCCGCCCTGCGCATCGAGATGGCGGAGTGCATCAATTGCGACACGTGCATCCGTCACTGCCCCGACCAGTTCGGCGCCATCTTCAACCACGGCATCGACGTGATCATCATCCCCGAGCTGTGCTCGGGCTGCGGCAAGTGCGTGCCGGTCTGCCCAGTCGACTGCATCTACGAAGATCCGATTCCGGCATCGACGCCAGAGGACTGGTGGACCGAGCCCCTCTCCCCGGAGGATCCCTATGTCTGAGTACCCCGTCCTCGCCGGCGCCGAGCCGTTCTCCGCGCCCGGCGGCCCCCACGGCGCGCTGGTGCTGCACGGCTTTACGGGCTGTCCCCAGTCGATGCGCGGCCTGGCCCAGGCATTTGCAGCCGGAGGGTTCGCGGTCGAGCTGCCGCGACTTCCGGGTCATGGCACCGCGATCGAGGACATGCTCGAGACGTCGTGGGACGACTGGTCGGCGGCCGCCGAAGCCGCCTATGCCGATCTGGCTGCCCGCGTCGACAAGGTCGTCGTCGGCGGGCTGTCGATGGGCGGCACCCTCACATTGTGGCTGGCCGAACGCCACCCCGAGATCGCCGGCATCGTGCTGGTCAACGCGGCCGCCGAGCCCCCCGCCGACTCCTTCAACGAGATGCTCCAGGGCATCCTCGACAGCGGGAACCCGACGATGCCGGCGGTCGGCAACGACATCGCCGAGCCCGGCGTGACCGAGATGGCATACAGCGAGACACCAGTGGCACCGCTGCTCTCGATGTTCGACGCCGTAGCCGAGATCGCCGCCGGGCTTGGCACGATCGAGTGCCCGGTGCTGCTGATGACCAGCCCCCAGGACCATGTCGTGCCGCCGTCGTCGAGCGACCTGATTGCCGAGCGGGTGGCGGGACCGCTCGAGCGGGTCACGCTCGAGCGCAGCTACCACGTGGCCACGCTCGACTACGACAAGGACGAGATCAACCGCCGCGCCGTCGAGTTCGCCAAGAAGGTCACCGCCGGCTAAGCGGTCTCGAAATGATGCTGCTCGCGCTCGTTGTCGGCGTGGCCATCGGCGCCGGAGTCGTCCTCCTTGTCTATCGCCGGCGCGGGGTTAACGGATCGTCGGCACCATCGCCCGCACCTGGGACTCCTCCGCCACAGCGCACGACGGCGAGCGCGCCCTTCGCCGTCGACCTCACGCTGGCGAACCAGCTCCCGACCTTTGCCGCCGTCGGCAACCTCGACACCCTCAAAGAAGAGATGTGGTCCACGATTGGGCTGCTGATCAGGCATCCCGAGGAGGCCCGGCGGTACAAGGTGACGTGGAACGGTCTTCTCTTCCACGGGCCGCCCGGCGTCGGCAAGTCGTTCTTCGTCCAGGCGCTCGCGGGCGAGTTCGGTGCCAACCTGGTCCGCCTGACAGGGGGCGATCTCTCGGCAGCACACGGCGCCGCTGCAACTGGCCTCGTCAACGAGGCTTTTCGGGTCGCGGCGGACCACTTGCCCTGCGTGGTGTTCTTCGACGAGCTCGACTCGGTCGCCGGCGACCGTGAGACCGATACCACACGCCGCGACGTCGTGACCGCGTTGATGGCGGGCATCGACGAGCATCGCGACAACCCGCAACTGCTCGTTACTGCAGCTGGCAACGCGCCAGAAGAAGTCGACCCCGCGCTCGTCCGCCCCGGTCGCTTCGATCGCCATATTCGTCTCGACCTGCCTGATGCCGGTGCGCGTAAGGCCATCGCCGCTGCCGCTCTCAAGGGCAGGCCCCTCGCCAGGGACATCGACCTTGAAGAGCTGGCAGAGCGTTTGCGCGGCCAGACACCCGCGGCCGTCGCTCAAGTGGTTG
>JAFAUA010000413.1 GCA_019243595.1 Acidimicrobiia bacterium | reverse complement strand
GGTAGTCGATCCAGGGGTCGAGGACGACGTCGGCCAGTTCCTTGAGTGTGTCGAGGCCCTCACCCCGGAACGGGGCCGTGACGAGGGCTCGGTGTGCGGCAGGCATGGCCGTCATAATGACGGAACTATGACGCCTGCGTCACATAGTGAACTCGCCGTCGGGATCGACATCGGGACGACCTCGGTCAAAGCGGTCGCCGCCGACCCCGACGGCAACGTCGTGGCCCGGGCCCGGGTGCCGCACAAGATCGTGATCCCCGAGGCCCACAAGTTCGAGCACGACGCCGACGAGGCGTGGCGCCGCGGTCCCCGCGAGGCGCTGGCCGCCCTGAAGGTCGACGACGTGGCGGCCGTCAGCGTCACCGGGATGGTGCCGTCACTGTGCGCCGTCGACGCCGACGGCGTTCCGATCACCCCGGGCCTCATCTACGGCGACGTGCGCGGGCGCACTGGCAGCGGCGCCGACCCGTCCGGCAGCGGTGAGACCGCGGCCTTCCTGAAGTGGACGGCGAAGGAGGCTCCTGACGCCGCCGGGTACTGGCCCGCGCAGGCTGTCGCCAACCGCGCCCTCTGCGGGGAGGCATCGCTCGACACCGCCACTGCCTTCTCGGCCTACCCGTTGTTCGACGGCAACGTCTGGGACGAGGCCCAACTGAAAGAGCTCGGCGCCCGACCCGACCAGTTCCCGGCAGTGCACGTGAATGGCGCCCCGGTCGGCAAGGTCAGTAGAGATTTGGGGGTGGGCAACGCGGTGCTGGGCGCGAGCTCGATCGACGCCATGGGCGAGCAGCTGGTCGCGGGCGCCGACCGCGACGGCGACGTCATGGTGATCCTCGGCACGACGCTCATCATCTGGGTGTTGGACACCGGGTGGCGTGAGGTCCCCGGCCTGTGGACGATCCCGCACCTCGGTGGCCTGGAGAACAAGAGCTTCATCGGCGGTGCCAGCAACGCCGGCGGTTTGTTCCTGAACTGGGCGCTGCGGCTCACCGAGCCGACCGCCGAGGAGCCGGTGCCCGACCGGGTGCCGGTGTGGGAGCCGTACGTCCGCGGCGAGCGCACGCCGTACCACGACCCAAACCGCCGTGCCGTGCTCCACGACCTCAACCTGACCCACGACGCGGCGTCGGTGCGCCGCGCCGCCTACGAAGCGACCGGCTTCGTCACCCGCCACCACATCGAGATGGCGGGCGTCGAGGCCAAGCGCATCGTCGCCACCGGCGGTGGCGTACGCGTCCCCGAATGGGTGCAGGCCCTCGCCGACTGCACGGGCCTGCCCGTCGACGTCGTCGCCGTCCCGGAGGGCGCGGCGCTGGGCGCGGCATTCATGGCGCGCGTCGCCGCCGGCCTCGAGCCCGACATGGCCGCGGGCGCCCGGTGGGCGAAGACCGCTGGGACCGTCGAACCCGATGCGGCGTGGGCAGAACCCGTGAACGAGCGGTATCGCCGCTTCCGAGAGCTGGCAGGCTGAACGATCGTCATGTCCGTCGAGATCCGCATCGACCGCGAGAAATGCATGGGTTCCGGCAACTGCTCGTTCTGGGCGCCGAGCACCTTCGACCTCGACGAGGAGGGCATCGCCGTCGTCGTCGACCCCGAGGGCGACAGCGACGAGAAGATCGTGCTCGCCGCCCAGGGGTGCCCCACCCAATCGATCTCCGTCTGGCGTGACGGCGAGCAACTGGCTTAGTGATCTAGGAGCAAGCAATGCCGATCGGGATCTCCGACGACCACGAGGCGCTGCGGGCGACCACCCGCCGCTTTCTCGAGTCACGCTGCCCTCCCGACGTCCCCCGCGCCTACCTCGAGTCCGAGGCCGAGGATCTGCCGCCGTTCTGGGAGGAGCTCGCCGCCCAGGGCCTGCTGGGTCTCGCCGTCGAGGAGCGCTACGGCGGCCAGGGCGCGGGTTACGTGGAGCTCGCGGTCGTGCTCGAGGAGCTCGGACGGGCCATGGCGCCCGGTCCGTTCGTCCCGACCGTGCTCGCGGCGGCGCTGATTCAGGACGCCGGCACCGAGGAGCAGAAGGAAACGTGGCTGCCGAAGCTGGTCGACGGATCGACGCCGGCGGCGGCGATGTTCGATGGCAACCCCGTCGTCGGCGGCGGCGTGGCCCAGATCCTCGTTGTCCCCGACCTGACGATCGTGGAAGGCCCCGCGCGCGAGGTCGTTCCCAGCCTCGATCCGACGCGCCGGCTGGCGCGGTTCGCCGGCGATTGGTCGTCCGCCTCCGCGCGATGGCACGACATCGCCGCCGTGCTCTTCGGCGCCGAAGCGGTGGGCATCGCCGGTTGGTGCCTCGACACGGCGTCGTCCTACGCCAAGGTGCGCGAGCAGTTCGGTCGGCCCATCGGACAGTTCCAGGCCATCAAGCACAAGTGCGCCAACCTGATGGTTGCCGTCGAGCAGGCGCGCGCCGTCGTGTGGGACGCCGCGATGGCTCTCGGCGAACGCAGCGAGGCGCCACTCGCGGCGGCCGTTGCCGGGTCGATCGCCTTCGACGCCGCAGCCGACGCGGCCAAGGAGTGCATCCAGATCCTCGGCGGCATCGGCTTCACATGGGAGCACGACGCCCACCTGTATTTGAAGCGGGCGATGTCCGTCCGTCAGCTGGTCGGTCCCACGTCAACGTGGCGGCAGCGCACGGCCAAGATGGCGCTCAAGGGCACCCGCCGTCAGCTGCACATCGAGCTGCCCGAGGAGGCCGAGGCCGTACGCACCGACGTGCAGGCGTTCATCGCCGACCTCAAGGAGCACGACCGCAGCGAATGGAACTCGCGCCTCGCCGAGTCCGGCTACCTGGCGCCGCACTGGCCCAGGCCGTGGGGCCGCGACGCGGGCCCGGTCGAGCAGCTGGTCATCGACGAGGAGATGAACAAGGCGCGCATCCGCCGGCCGAACCTCGCCGTCGGAGCGTGGGCCCTGCCGACGATCATCGCCCACGGCACGCCCGAGCAGCAGGAGCGCTTCGTCGGCCCCACGCTGCTCGGCGAGATCTGGTGGTGCCAGATGTTCAGCGAGCCGGGCGCGGGGTCCGACCTGGCGTCGCTGTCGACCAAGGCGGTGCGCGTCGACGGCGGCTGGTCGCTTTCGGGTCAGAAGGTGTGGACCTCGATGGCGCAGCGGGC
>JAFAUA010000142.1 GCA_019243595.1 Acidimicrobiia bacterium | reverse complement strand
GATGGCGGCAGCCGCGCCCGCAGGCCCGCCGCCGACCACGACGACGTCGGCCTCCAACACGATCAAAGGCTACTGGCGGTCGCCGAAACCGGTCAGAGGCTGGCCGGTTTGCGTGGCATAGTCGAGGAATGCGGGCCGACAGGCTGGTCGCGATCCTTCTGCTGCTCCAGCAGCGCGGCCAGGTCACAGCCGCCGAGGTGGCCGAGGAGCTCGAAGTCTCCGAGCGCACGGCCAGGCGCGACCTCGAAGCGCTCGGCATGGCGGGTATCCCGATCTACTCCCAGCAGGGTCGCAACGGTGGCTGGCGACTGGCGGGCGGCGGCCGCACCGACCTGAGCGGCCTCACGGCGTCGGAGGCCCGGGCCCTGTTCCTCGTCGCCGGACCGTCGCCGATGGCGACGCCGCAGGTGAAGGCGGCGCTGCGCAAGCTGGTGCGTGCCCTGCCCGAGCCGCTGCGTTCCGGGGCAGAAGCAGCGACCACATCCGTCGTCGTCGACCCGACGGGCTGGGACGGCATGTCGAGACCGCGCCCGATACCCCCGCTCCTTGACGCCGTGCAAAGGGCGGTCGTCGACGGCGAGCGGTGCACGCTCGGCTATGTCGGCCGCACCAGGGAGGCGAGCACCCGCGTCGTGCACCCGCTGGGCCTCGCGGCCAAAGGCACGACCTGGTACATGATCGCCGACACCGACGCCGGGCTGCGCACGTTCCGCGTCGACCGCATGACGTCGGTGGAGCCCACTGGCGAACGCGTCGTCCGCCCCGACGGCTTCGAGCTCGAGGAGGCGTGGCGCATGATCTCCGACGAGGTCGAGCAGCGCCGCACGCCGTATCACGCCCGTGGTCTGGCGACGCCGCACGCCCTGCACATCTGCCGCTGGGTGTTCGGCAACCGGGTGGGCATCGGTCCGACAGGTCCCGACGGCCGGGTCGAAGTCGAGCTCCGCGGCCACAACGTCCATTCGCTCGCCGGAGAAATCGCGAGCATCGGCGCTGAACTCGAAATCATCGAGCCCGTCGAGCTCCGCGAGCGAATCGCCGAGCTCGCTGCCGAACTGGTGTCGCTGTACCGCTGACGCCGCGGATCACTCACGAAACTGCGGCATTCAAGGGTTGGGGACCGCACGGTGGAGTGGTGCGTCGCAGTGGTCGTTGGAACCGCCCGGGCAAACCGGGAAACGTAACGACCGTTCGGGTGCATGAGAACGGCTTCACGAAACGTGAGTCGCTCCCTTTAGAGCTGTAGTTGCAATTGATGCGCCTACTACATGGGGACGGCGGTGGCGACGAGAGGCTTCTCGAAGCCGCGACCGTATTGCTCGCCGACGTTGCCGCGCTCGCCGGGGAGCAGGACGATCGTCTGCTCGGCGTCGATCTCGTCCAGAGGCACGGTGGTGAAGGCGTTGTCGGAGTCGGCGATCAGCTCGATGTGCAGGCCGTGGGTGGCGATGTCGCCTTGGTAGAAGTGGTCGGCGGGCACGGCGGTCGAGGGATCCCCGTCTGATGGCTGCCAGCAGGCCCGCGGCTGACCATTGCTGTCGACGGTGGGATCGGTGCTCCGCGGGTTCACGTGCGGCCCGGGGTCACTGCCGGTGCCGTCGTCGAAGCAGCTGTCGTCTCGGTAGTAGGGGACGGTCACAAGCCCGTACGCCGCGCCGCCGGTGACCTGCTTGACCGTGGTGCGGTCGACCCACGTGCCGTTGTCCCCGGTGACCTCCTCGTAGTTGAGGGTGCCCATAGGGCCCGAGAACGTCGGGTCGGGGAGGTCGACATCGTTGTCGATGCACGCCTTCTCCAGCGGCGTGTTGCCGCAGTTGCCGGCGTGGGTACCGGGGGTGCCGACGTCGAAGGGGCCGACGACGGGGACCGGGTCGCCATCCTGGAGGTGCAAGCCGTCGACACCCGCGTGCACGTGCATGTTGCCGAAGACCTCGTCGTTGCGGCCGTCGGCGGCTACACCGTTCGGGACGAAGGGGTTGTAGTACTTCGAGACCTTGCCGGCGTTGAAGTCCCACTGGGCGTAGATGCCGTCGGCCGGCGGAACGGGATGGACGCGCAGGTTCTCGTCGGTGCGGAACTCGTCCCGGTAGAAGTACTCGGTGCGCACGTTGTTGGTCGACGAGTCCGAACCCCACGTCGCCCTGATGAC
>JAFAUA010000081.1 GCA_019243595.1 Acidimicrobiia bacterium | reverse complement strand
CCACTGGCCCGGGTCGGTGACGGCCGAGACCCGGCCGACACCTCGCAGCTCGCGCACCTTGCGGAAGTCGGGCGTGTAGTCGTCGATCGTGAACGACGCGAAGTGGTTGGCGTCGATGTTACGGACGGTCAGCTCCTCGGGCCGCATCGAGAAGTAGACGCCCGAGCTGTCACTCACATATGCGATGGTCGCCGCGTGCGGCATGCCCGTGAACGACGCAGTGGCGATGGTGATGATGTGGTGCAGCTGGAGGTAGTCGAGGACTTCGCTCGGAACCTCGACGCCGGCCTGTGTTGCCATGTCGCCCCCTCAGCTCGCGTTGGGGACGGAAATGTAGGCCCTCAGCCTCGGCCTGCGCCGACCGGCGCCCGCATCCCGAGACCGGCGCGGGCGATCTCGGCGGCGCGTCGAAGCATGCGCGCCACTCCCGCCGCCGGGGCGCCCGCGGTCTCGAGGGCCCCGGCGGCGAGGAGATGCCCGCTGAGGTCGGCGCGGATGCTCAGCAGGCGCCGTGCCGTCTCGGTGTCGGTGTCGGGCGCCGAAGCCAGAGTTCGGAGGGCCCGGTCGACCGAGAACAGAAGAGCCGTCGCCGCCTCGACTGCAACCGCATCGTCCGACTGCAGCAGTGTCTGGACGACGCCGAGGTCGCCGTCGGCTGCATCGATGTCCGTGTCGGTCGCCGCAGGCCGTGGCTCCGTCATTCGTACTCCCGCGGTGCGGGGACAAGACCACGCAAGCGCTTGGTGACGTTGACCGCATGGTCGCCGAGGCGTTCGTAGAACCGCGCAACCAGACCCATCTCGATGGCAACAGCGTTCGACGTGTGGCCGTGGGCCAGCTCGCTCGACAGGCTGACGTGGAGGTCGTCGAGCTCGTCGTCGAGCAGGCGCAGGCGCTCTACGGCGCTGGGATCGCGGTCGGCGTAGGCGTCGGCCGCCAGGCGCCACATCTCCACGCCGATGCGACCCATGGCTTCGATCATCCCCCGCGCCTTGGCTCCGATGACGCTCGCCAGCCCTTGGGGCGTGCGCAGGGCAATGTGCTCAACCAGGTCACCGCTGCGCTCGAGCTCAGGGACGATCCGCAGCACCGACACCAACCGACGGAGGTCGGCCGTGCCGCGCTCAGAACGCGCCAGCTCACGCTCGACGAGCTCCTCGATGGAGCTCTGCATGGAATCGATCGCCTGATCGTCGGCGACCAGCGTCCGCGCCGCCTCGCGGTCGCCGTCCAAGAAGGCGTCCGTCGCGGCCGACAGTCCACCCATCACCATCGCAAAGAGCTTGATGACCTGCTCGTCGATCTCATCCAAAGCGGGGGGCCCGGCCGTCATCGTGTTCGCCACCATGCCACTCGATCGTAGGAACGATGCCCTGTGGGGATCTAGTGGCGTAACCCTGTGAATTGCGGTGTCATTTCGCCGCTCCGTGGCCGCCGGGTGAACCTGACATGAACCCCACCACTCCCCGCGCGTTTTGAGCAGGATTCAGAGCCCCGACTTCGGCACGCAACCCGCGGGCCATCGCACCGTCAACCACGACCCGTACGTTCGGAACCGATGCGAGTGCTCGTGACCAACGACGACGGCGTCTTCGCCCCCGGGCTCGCCGCCCTCGCCCTCGCAGTGGCGAGCGAGGGCCACGACGTCCTCATCGCCGCGCCGTCCGGTGAATGCAGCGGGGCGGGCGCCGCCCTCGGCCCGCTGCACCTCACCGGCAAGATCGCCTACGCGCCGGTGACCCTCCCGGGTCTCGAGCCGGTGCCCACCCGGGCCGTCGATGGACCACCGGCACTGGCCGTGCTCTCGGCGTGCCTCGGCGGCTTCGGTCCCCCGCCCGACGCCGTGGTGTCGGGCATCAACGCCGGCGGCAACACGGGCCGCGCCGTGCTGCACTCCGGGACGGTGGGCGCCGCTCTCACCGCCGCCAACTTCGGCCGCCCGGCGATGGCCGTGAGCCTCGCCCTCGGTACGCCTGCGCACTGGGAGACGGCGGCGACGACGGCGGCGGCCCTGCTGCCGTGGCTCGACCACCTGAAGCCGCCGTCGGTGCTCAACGTGAACGTTCCCAACGTGCCGCGCCCCCACGTTCGTGGCGTCTGCGCGGCGACCCTCGCCGACGCAGGCACAGTGCAAACGGCCG
>JAFAUA010000314.1 GCA_019243595.1 Acidimicrobiia bacterium | reverse complement strand
CGGCGGCCAAGGCCGGTCAAGACGACGAAGCCATCGCCTTCTCGAACATCCGGCGCCGGACGGCCGAGCACATGGTGCGCTCGAAGGCGACCTCGGCCCACGTCCTCACCGCGATCGAGGCCGACTTCGAGAATGTCGACCGGGTGCGTCGCGCCGCCCAGGCGGAGTGGAAGGAACGGGAGGGCTTCACGCTCACCTATCTCCCGTTCATCTCTCGGGCCGTCATCGACGCCATCGAGGACTACCCGCACGTCAACGCCTCGGTGGGCGACGCCGAGCTGATCGTGCACAACCGCGTCCATCTCGGGATCGCCGTCGACCTCTCGTTCCAGGGCCTGCTCGCGCCGGTCGTTCACGACGCCGGCGACAAGCGTCTGCGGGCGATCGCGCGCGAGATCCACGATCTCGCAGCGAGGGCGCGAGCCAAGAAGCTGAGCGCCGACGAGATCCAGGGCGGTACCTTCACGATCACCAATCCCGGCGGTTACGGCACGCTGATCACGGCACCGATCATCAACCAGCCACAGGTGGCGATCCTCTCGACCGACGGCGTGAAGAAGAAGCCGGTGGCCGTCGAGCTGCCCGACGGCAGCGACGCCGTCGTCGTCCACCCCGTCGGCATCCTCGCCCTGAGCTTCGACCATCGGGCGTTCGACGGCGCCTACGCCTCGGCATTCATCGCCCGCGTCAAGGAGATCCTCGAGACCCGGGACTGGTCGCAGGAACTGTGACCCTCAGGGCCCGCTGGCTGGGTCGCGTGCGGTACCAGGATGCGCTGGCCCTCCAGCGCGGGCTGTTCGCGTCGGGCGGCCGCTACCTGCTCCTGCTTGAGCATCCGCACGTGTACACGATGGGCGTGCGCGCCGATCCTGCGCACGTGCTCGTCGACCCGGCGTCGGTCGGAGCGGAGCTCGTCTCCGCCGACCGGGGCGGCGACGTCACGTACCACGGCCCCGGTCAGTTGGTCGGCTATCCGATCGTCGACGTCCCCATGGGCCCCGACGCCATCCCCAGCTACGTACGCAGCGTCGAGCAGCTGGTGATCGACGTGCTCGCTGACGTTGGTCTGCCGGGCGCCGCTCGACTGCCGGGCTATCCCGGCGTGTGGATCGGCGAGCGCAAGATCTGCGCCATCGGCGTGCGCGTCAGCCGGGGCCGGTCGATGCACGGCTTCGCCCTCAACGTCGACCCCGATCTCTCGTACTTCTCACACATCGTCCCGTGTGGGATTCCCGACAAGCAGGTGACGTCGCTGGCCGCCGAGGGCGTCCCTGCATCGATGAAGGAAGTCGTCGATGCCATGGTGGCTCGTGCGGGGACACTGTGGGGCCCGGACGTCGACCGCCAAGACGCCGCCATCCTTGCGACTTCCGTGCGTCAACGGTCGACTATCGACCGTTCGCGCACGAAAGTCGGGGAGGTCGGCCTTGAACTGTCCGCTCGGAAGCCGGAGTGGCTGCGGACGAAGGCCAACATGGGTCCAGAGTTCCTCGAACTGAAGCGGACGATGCGATCGCTCGACCTGGTGACGGTCTGCGAAGAGGCTGGGTGCCCGAACATCTTCGAGTGCTGGGGCGATGGCACGGCGACGTTCATGATCAACGGCGAGCGGTGCACCCGTGCGTGCGGCTTCTGCCTGGTCGACACCCGCAAGCCCGATGCCCTGCCCGATGCGATGGAGCCCGAGCACGTCGCCGAGGCGGTGGCGCGCATGGGGCTGGCGCACGCCGTGATCACCGCGGTGGCCCGCGATGACCTGCCCGACGGCGGGGCCGCCCAGTTCGCGGCGTGCGTCGTAGCGGTCAGAGCGCGCTGCCCCGAGACGTCGATCGAGCTTCTCATCCCCGACTGCAAGGGCGAGCCGGACGCCCTCGACACGGTGTTCGCGTCGAGGCCCGACGTCCTCAACCACAACCTCGAGACTGTGCTGCGTCTCCAGCGCGCCGTGCGCCCGTCGGCCTCCTATGCGCGGAGCCTGGCCGTGCTCGCCCGGGCCAAGGCTGCGGGGCTCACGACCAAGTCGGGGATCATCCTGGGGATGGGCGAGAACGAGGACGAGGTCGCAGGCGCCATGGCCGACCTACGCGGCGTCGGTGTCGACATCCTCACGCTCGGCCAGTACCTCCGCCC
>JAFAUA010000112.1 GCA_019243595.1 Acidimicrobiia bacterium | reverse complement strand
CTCAGGATCCGTGGTCCGCCGCGCGTCGAGCACGTGAGGAGTTCATAAGTCTGCCATCTCGGGTTCAGGTGGCGGTCGTACCGTGAATTACGGTGCGGGGGAAACCGGGGAGAGCACGGGCGCTGTGGCTCTTCTTGCCGGTGTTCGCTGTGGCTGCAGCCCTTCTACCCACCCGGACGGCCACCGTTGGCGCGGCGCCGAAGCCTCCCAACGACAGGGTCTGCGGGTCGCAAAAGGTGGGGTACGTCCGCTGCCATCTGCATCACGCCAGGCCGCACGCCGGGTCGGGCGTGGGGGGCTTTTACTCACCCAGTGATCTGCAGTCCGCCTACAAGCTCCAATCGGCGACCGCGGGCACGGGCCTGACGATCGGGATCGTCGACGCCTACGATGACCCGAACGCAGAGACAGACCTCGCCACGTACCGGTCCCATTACGGGCTGTCATCGTGCACAACCGCAAACGGCTGCTTCCGCAAGGTCAATCAGGTCGGTGGCGCAACACCGCCGACGGGCGACGTTGGATGGGGCCAAGAGATCTCGACTGACTTGGACATGGCCTCTGCAACGTGTCCGAACTGCAAGCTCCTCCTCGTCGAGGCTAACTCCGCCGCGCTCCCCGACGTTGGCGCAGCCAGCAACGAGGCTGTAACGCTCGGTGCCAATGTCACCAGTCACAGCTACGGCGGGACGGAGGACGCGAGCGAAGCCTCGCTCGACACCTTCTACAACCATCCTGGGGTGCCAGAGGCAGTGAGCACCGGCGACACCGGCTACGGCGTCAACTACCCGGCCGCGTCGCCGTACGTAGTAGCAGTCGGAGGCACGGCGCTCCTAACAGCCGCCAACAGCCGAGGCTGGTCGGAAACGGCGTGGAGCGGCGGCGGCAGCGGCTGCAGCGCCTTCGAGACCAAGCCCTCGTGGCAGACGGACTCGGGCTGTGCGCACCGAACCGTTGCCGATGTCTCCGCGGTGGCGTCGACGCAGACGGGTGTGTCGGCCTACGACACCTACGGCACCAGTGGGTGGGTCGGGTTCGGCGGGACGAGTGTCGCCGCCCCCATCGTTGCTGGCTTCTATGCCTTGTCGTCGCCGAGTTTCCGTACAGGTGGCGCCGAGTCCTTCTACAGCGCTTCTGTACCCGCGAGAGTGTTCGATGTGACCGCCGGCAGCAACGGCAACTGCGGCGGCACCTACCTCTGCACGGCAGGTGTCGGCTACGACGGGCCTACGGGCCTCGGCACGCCAGACGGTACGCCGACGGTGGTAGTCGCCGCCGCGGGCGCCAACGAAACCGACGCCATGACCAGTCAGTTGATGGCGTCTCTGTCGGGCAGCACGGTGACCGTCAACAACACGCCCGTCACAGTCCAGGCCTACAACATCCCCACCCAGCCGTGAGAAGTCGCCCGCTGCGCTGGTTCAGACGAACCTCTCCGGTGGGCTGGCGATGAACCACACGACGCGGGCGTGGTCCATGAACTGCTGCTCGTCGGGGGCGATCTTCTCGGCGTAGGCGGGGTCGTTGAGAAATGCCATCAACGAGTCCTCGGACTCGTAGCGCTGGATGGCGATCCCGTCCCACTCGTCGCCCGAACCCATGCCCTCGGGCGGCCGGTGGTATTGCTCGTAGCTCATTAGGTACTTGCCGAGCGTCTCCACGACGAGAGGCCCGTGGCGTTCCCGCCAGTGGCGGTGGAAGTCCTCTTTGGACATCCCCGGCTTGCGAGGCAACAGGGCGACCAGCACGACCATAGGCAGCTGACGGTACGTCAGATGTACGGTGCCCGCCATGGAAACCATGGACGTGATGCCGCACGACCAGATCAAGCTCGGCTCGTTCCTGTTGACGATCGTCGAGCCCCACAAGGGCCACGAGGTCGCATACAACCGTTGGTACGAGCGCGATCACTTCTACTCGGGCTGCATGATCGGCCCCTGGACGCTGGCCGGCGGCCGGTACGTCGCCACACGCGACTGCAAGGACCTGCGCACGCCGTCGGACGGCAACGAGATCACGGAGACGTCGCCGCGCGGTTCCTACATCGCCCTGTACTGGATTCAGGACGGCAAGTACATGGAGTGGGTCGTCTGGGGCGGCAAGCAGGTGATGTGGCTGCACGAGAACGGCCGCATGTTTGAGCAGCGCGACCACGTCCACACCCAGCTGTACAAGGTGCGCTGGACCTACAACCGCGATGCCGACGGCGTCCCTGCCGAGCTGGCCCTCGACCATCCCTTCGGCGGGATCGTCACCGTCTTCGGCGAAGTCGCCGAGGGCGTTGACCCGGAAGAGGTCGACCGCTGGTACCAGGAGGACTACCTGCCGCGTGTGCTGCCTGGCTCGCCGGCGGCCATCGTCGTCTCGGCGATTCCCCGAGAGCTGCGGCGCGGGCCCTCAGACGTGCCTCGCGCCGAGGGCAGCGAGCGCAAGTTCGTCCACGTCTACTTCCTGGACGGCGATCCGCGCCAGAGCTTCGGCGACCTTTTCACCGACCATGGCGCCGAGCTCGAGAAGGCCGGCCTCGGCCGCGTCCAGCTGGCATCGCCGTTCCTGACGACGATCCCGGGGACCGATGCCTACACCGACAAGCTGTGGTAGCCCCGCCCGGGACGTCAACAGCCCCCCAAACGGGGGGCTTGTCGACCCTGGAACGCTCTCCAGGAGGAGTTCCGGCCAGGTCGAACCTGACCACGCCCAGGGCTGTCCAAGGCGCCTGGGCGCAGGGACAGTGTTGCCCCGCCGGAGCGAAAGGCAAACCCCTCGGACGGAGAGTGAGTTAGACGGGGTCGCCGGACATCGCCCGCTCGCGCATGCGGGTCGAGCGGTGCACGGGGTCCTTGTCGAACTTGGGCAGGACTTCCTTGGCGAAGGTGTGCAGTGACTCGACGGCCCGGTCGTAGCCCATCGTCGTCGACAGCTGGCTGAACACCAACTGGTCGGCGCCGATGTCCTCGTACATCTGGATGGTGCGCGAGCAGTCGTCGGGGTCGCCGACGCAGAGGATGCCGCTCTCGGCCAGCTTCTTCACGATCTCGGGCGTCGGCTCGGGCAGCACTGCCGGCCATTCCGGCACGTGGGCCGGGCGCTGGATGTTGTCGAGCCAGTGGAACACCAACGACTGGTAGTAGTTCAGGTGCATGTTGCTGGCGACGCGGAACGCCTCCTCGCGATCCTCCATGCACAGGAACGGCGACACGCACAGGATGTTGTCGTTGACGTAGTCGCCGACGGGCGTGGCGTTGGCGACGGCGTCCTTGTAAGCCTTGATCAGCGG
>JAFAUA010000555.1 GCA_019243595.1 Acidimicrobiia bacterium | reverse complement strand
GGCATCGTCCACCGCGACGTGAAGCCCGCCAACATTCTCCTCACCGACGATGGAACGGCGAAGATCGCCGACTTCGGGATCGCCAAGAGCGCCGAGATGGTGTCGGGCGCGGGCGGCACCGTCGACATCACCCTCACCGGCCAGCTGGTCGGGACCCCGGCGTACCTGGCGCCCGAGCGCCTGGCCGGCGCGCCCGCCACCTTCCTCTCCGACCTGTACTCGATGGGGGTCGTCCTCTACGAAGCGCTCGCCGGCGAGAAGCCGTTCACGGGCGACAGCTTCATCGCCGTCGCCCAGGCGGTGCAGAGCGGCGCCCATCGCCCGCTGGCGACCGTTCGGCCCGATCTCGATCCCATGATCGCCGCCGGAGTCGAGCGGTCTCTCGAGCGAGACCCGAGCCGCCGATTCGGCTCGGCGGAGGAGATGGCATCGGCGCTGCACGGGCCGATCGCGGACGACGACACCACCGTCGTCGCCGGAGCAGTGCCCCTGGCCGGGGAAGAGACGACGGTGCTGGCGACCGACGCGGCCACGCTCGTCGGCGCAGCCATGCCGATGCCGCTTGCGCCCACGCGGCGACGCGTCCCGTTCCGCTTCGTGTGGGCGGTCGCCGCCGTCCTGGCGGTCGGGCTCCTGGCCCTGCTCGGGCTTTCCGGCGGATCCCACCCGAAGCCGGCGTCGTCGACGACGCCGACGACGGCCACGACCGTGGCTCCCCCGACGACCTCGACGCCGACGACGGCTGTCCAGACCCGTACGCAGGACACGCCGCCGCGCGGGCGGCACCACCACGGCAAGGGCGGCTGAGCGAGTTTCGTAAAGGTCGCCCCATCCTGCGCCGATAACGCAGTGACCACGAAAAGGGCAATCCCGGGGAAACCCGGGTTCGCAAAGCCTCGGGCCTACCGAGCGCCGTTCACACGCGCGCTCTACGGCGGCCGGGCTGCCGAAAGGGGATCTGCCAAATGCCGAGAGGGCGCCGGCTATTTGCCAAAGCGCTGGTGTTGCTCTTGGGCATCGCAGTCTTCGCGCCGGCGCTGTCGACCGTGGACGCCACCGCGGCCCACGCCGACCCCGGCTCCGAGGAAGCGCAGTTCGTCGCCCTCACCAACCAGCTCCGCGCCCAGCACGGGCTGTCGCAGCTGAAGTCCTACGGACCACTCGTGTCGATCGCCCGCAACTGGTCGGCGCGCATGGCCGCCGCCGGGAGCATCTCCCACAACATGAACCTTCCCAACATGGTCAGCGGGCCCTGGACCAAGCTCGGTGAGAACGTCGGTGTGGGTGGCGCCCCCGACGTCATCCAGCAGGCCTTCATCAACAGCCCCCACCACTACGAGAACCTCATCGACCCCGTCTGGAACTACGTCGGGATCGGCGTGGTCGACAGCGGCGGTCGCGTGTGGGTCACCGTTGACTTCATGCAGCTCGACAGCGCGCCGTCGACGACGGCTGCGCCGCGCGTCGTCGCCCGTCCGGCAACGCCTGCGTCGGCACCGGAGCCTTCGACGACGCAAGCCCCAAGCTCGACGACGACGTCGACGACCGAGCCGCCGGCGGCTCCGATAACGCCGACGCCTCCGCTCATTCTTGCTCTCGAGCAGGTTCGGGCGGCCGATCGGTAGCGCGCAGGCGCGCCCAGCCGAGCACCTTTCGCGCCACCACCGCGGCGACGCCGAGGCCCCCGATCACGAGCACCTTTCCCATACGGGTCACCTACCCCGGATGGCCCCTCCAGCTGCAGTCGATCACAGCTGCTCTGCTGACTACAGCTGCAGCGACTTGGTGGTGAGGAACTCTTCGATGGCGAACTTGCCGAGCTCGCGCCCGTGGCCCGACTGCTTGAAGCCGCCGAACGGTGCCATGGGGTTGAAGGCACCGCCGTTGACCTCCACCTGGCCGCTACGGATCTGACGGGCGACCTTCTTGGCGCGCTCGGCGTCGCCGGACCACACGCCGGCCGCCAGGCCGTAGATCGTGTCGTTGGCGATGCGCACCGCCTCGTCCTCGTCCTCATAGGGGATGATCGACAGCACCGGCCCGAAGATCTCCTCCTGGGCGATCGTCATGTCGTTGCGGACGTCGGAGAAGACGGTGGGCTTCACGTAGTAGCCCTTGTCGAGGCCGTCGGGCGCGTCGGGCCCGCCCGTGAGGAGCTTGGCCCCCTCCTCGATGCCCTTCTCGATGTACCCGCGCACACGCTTGCGCTGGACGTCGGAGACGAGCGGCCCGAGGCGCGTCTCGGCGTCGAACGGATCGCCCGGTGTGTACGTCTCGGCCGCGGCGACCGCGATGTCCTCCGCCTCCTTGAGACGGGAACGGGGAACGAGCATGCGCGTGAGGGCGCTGCACGTCTGGCCCGAGTTGAGGAAGGCCTTGCCGACGCCGTCGGTGACGGCCTGCTGGAAGTCGGCGTCGTCGAGGATGACGTTGGGCGACTTGCCGCCGAGCTCGAGGGCGACGGTCTTCACGGTTGCGGACGCCAGCTCGCTCACCCGCTTGCCGGCGCGCGTGGATCCGGTGAACGACACCATGTCGACGTCGGGGTTGGCGGCGATGGCCTCACCGACGACGGGACCCGTACCGCTCACCAGGTTGAAGACGCCGGCGGGAAGCCCGACGTCGTCGATGATCTCGGCGAGGATGAAGGCGTTGAGGGGCGTGACCTCACTCGGCTTCAGGACGACCGTGCAGCCGGCGGCGAGGGCGGGCGCCACTTTGTTGGCGATCTGGTGGAGCGGATAGTTCCACGGCGTGATGGCGCCGATGACGCCGATCGGCTCTTTGATCACGAGGGAGTTGCCGACGGTCTCTTCCCACTGGATCTCGTCGATGAGCTGCTGCATCGAGCTGAACGTGACGGTCGGAAGGCCGGCCTGGATGATCATCGACAGGTTGATCGGCATGCCCAGCTCCTGGGCGACCACGTTGGCGATGTCCATGGTGCGGGCCTGGAGCCCTTCGGCGATGCGCTGGATGTACTTGGAGCGCTCCTCTACCGATGTCGTCGACCACGTGGCGAACGCTCGCTTGGCCGCTCCCACCGCCTTGTCGACGTCCTCGGGTGTGGCTTCGGGCACACGCCCCATGACCTCTTCAGTGGCCGAGTTGATGACGTCGATGGTGTTCGATCCGGTCGAGGGGACCCACGCCCCGTCGATGTAGAGCTTGTCCCGAACCTGGATCTCTGCCATGTGGGCCCCTTCCCGAGCAACGTGTGAGTGAAATCTTAGGCACGGGGGAACGTCATCCACCCATGTGCCTTGACACGTACGTAGTACGTGGTTGCTAAGTTCGCGGACGGCGTGTTTCACGTCTCCCCCCTCCCCTCCCCCCACCTGGCCCGCGGCATCCGCGTGGCTACCGCCAGCCATTTCGCGTGGCGGCCGATGGGGACGCAGGACTGACCGCCCATGCCCGGGCCCGACCGTTCGCTCACCCTCGACGAGGCCCGGGACCACGTTCTTCGGCGCTGCTTTGCGCCGTCCGGGGTCGACCTCATCGGCCTCGAGACCGAGTGGCTGGTCGTGGCCGCCGACGACTTCCGCGCCCACGTGCCCTTTGCGAGGGTGCAGACGGCGACCGCCAAGAGCCAACCGCTGCCCGCGGAGAGTGTCGTCACCTATGAACCCGGCGGCCAGCTCGAGCTGAGCGGCCTGCCGGCAGCCACCGTCGGCGCCGCGTGTGAGGCCATGCACGCCGACGTGCTCGCCGTCGAGCGCGCCCTGGAAGCCGAGGGCCTCACGCTCGTCGGTGAGGGCGCCGACCCCGCACGCCTCCCCCGGCGCGTCGTGCACACGCCGCGTTACGCGGCGATGGAGCGATACTTCGATGCCGACGGCCCCGCCGGCAAGCGGATGATGTCCTCGACGGCGGCGCTACAGGTGAACATCGGCCTCGGCGAGGACGAAGGGTGCGCAGAGGAGCGGTGGCTGCTCGCCCACACGTTGGGACCGACGCTCGTCGCCTCGTTCGCCAACTCACCGGTCCGCGCCGGGCAGCCCACGGGGTGGAAGTCATCGCGGCTCGCGACCTGGTGGCAGATCGATCCGACGCGCACCGCCCCCGCACCCCTGGGTGGCGGCGTCGTCGCCTGGGCGTCGTACGCGCTCGACGCCCGCGTGATGTTCATCCGGGAGAGCACCGACCAGTACATCCCGCTCGAA
>JAFAUA010000106.1 GCA_019243595.1 Acidimicrobiia bacterium | reverse complement strand
AGCGCACATTCCCCGTCATCGACGGCGAGCGCTACTCGGTGCCCGGCGACTACGCCACCGTCGAGGCCGACGGCACCCTCCGGCTTCTCGGCCGGGGCTCGGTGTGCATCAACACCGGCGGCGAGAAGGTGTACCCCGAGGAGGTCGAGGAGGCCCTGAAGGAGCACGCCGCGGTCCGTGACGCCGTCGTCGTCGGCGTTCCCGACGAGCGCTTCGGCGAGGTGATCGTGGCGTGGGTCGAGCCTGCGGCCTCGGAAGGCGAAGTCGACGAAGACGACGTCATCGCCCACGTGAAGACGCGCCTCGCCAGCTACAAGGCGCCCCGCCGCGTGCTGACGACCGAGACGATCGGCCGCAGCCCCGCCGGCAAGGTCGATTACAGCCGGCTGCGCAAGGAAGCCGAGCAGCGGATCGGCGCGTAAGCGACGGGGTCGTCGCCGGCCTCGTCGGCGCCGTCCTCAGCGGCGCGCCGTCGACGGCGATCACCGTCGCCCAAGGCGGCGACCTTCTCGAGTCCACGCGCGCCGTCGGCGGCGGGTCGGTGGTCGCGGGCGGCGCCGCCCACTTGGCGATCTCCCTGTTCTGGGGCGTTGTGCTCTCGCTGATCCTGCCGAGGCGCCGCACGGTGCTCGCCGGGGCCGCGGCCGGCGTCGCTATCGCCGCCCTCGACCTGGGACTGATCGGCCGCCGGCTTCCGGCGATCCGCGCCCTCGACCCCGGCCCACAGGTCCTCGACCACGTGGCCTACGGCGCCCTCGTCGGCGCCGTGCTCAGTCGACGCGGTCGACTTAGCCGATGACGATGATGTTCGCCGGGACGTGGGCCGGGTGGAGCTGGCAGTACACCTTGAACTCCCCGGTCTTCTTCGGCGTGAAGCTCACCGTCTGAGCGGTGTTCGGCTCGACGACGCGATGGATGTTGAAGGCGTCGATGCTGAAGCCGTGCGCCTTCTCAGTGGTGTTGTCGACGCGCAGGTCGATCTTGTCGCCCTGGGTGACAGTGATCGTGCCGATGCTGAAGCCCGATACACCGCTGGTCGACGTGATGTTGACGCGGAAGGTCTCGGTCTTGTGGTTCCCTCCGCACCCCGCGATGGCGATGGCACCGACAACGGCCGCAGCCGCGACTGCAAGCGCTCTCTTCACGGCCGAGGAAGCTAGCGGGGTACCGCCCTCCGGATCAGGTCCTCGTAGATGCTCGGGTCGAAGGCGTCGATCACGGGGAAGCCCTCGCCCTCCTCACCCTCCCAGTGCTTCTCGATACCCGGGTTGGCGACGTCGGTGCCGTCGGGCGCGTAGACGTGGGGGCTGCCCTTCACACCGATGCGCTCGGCCAGCTCCCGCTGCTCCATGACCATCGCTCGGGCTCGCCCCTCGGTGAGGGCCTCCGACAGCGCATCGGCGTCGACGCCGTCGCACTGCTTGGCGGCGTCGAGGATGACGGGCACCAGCGAGACCGTGCGGCTCTCGGCGAAGAAGGCATAACGAAGGGCACGCCCCAGCTCCTCGCTTGCCCGGAGCCCTTGCTCCTTGGCCGCTTGCACGGCCTCGAGCGCCGGGAGTGTCGTCACCGGGTATTCGAACTCCGGCCGCTGCCAGGTCTGCCAGCCGGCCGAAGGGTCCAGCGCGCCGACGACCGGGACCTCGGCGTCGAGGGTGCGCTTGGGCGTCGCCCGTTCGTTGAGCAGCTCCAGCGGGAAGCTTCGGAGGTCGAGCACCACCTCGTCGTCGAGGCCGAGACGACGACGGGCCTGGCGTAGGCCGTGGACGCAGAGGTGCGACCACGGGCAGGCGATGTCGCCGTAGACAACGAGGGTTCCGGTCGCCACGTCGAGCATGGCGACTACCTACCCCTTGCGGCGCTCCATCCAGTCGGGGCGTTGCTGCTTCTTGGCCCGGCGCCGGGCGAAGTACCCCTTGGGCTCTTCGGGAGGCGGCACCTCGAGATGGTCGGTCGCCGCCGTCTGCGCCTCTTCGCGCGTGTCGAACAGCGGGCTGCGGAACCCACACGAGCACGCCACGCCCCACCCGCGCCGCCGGGTGTCGGTGACCAGATACGGCGCTTCCATGTTGTGCTCGACGGCGTCTGCCACGGCACCACTTTGACACCCCCGCCGGTAGCGTGCGTTCATGCCCGCTCGGCGTCCCCCCGAGCGCCCGACGCAGCTCGCCCCCGCCATCGAACTCGGCTCCAGCCGCGTCCTCGTCGGCACCTGCTCGTGGACCGACCGCACGCTGGTCAATGAGAGCGATTGGTACCCCCGCCGCTCGATGACTGCCGCCCAGCGGCTGGCGTTCTATGCCTCGCAGTTCCCCGTCGTCGAGGCCGACAGCACCTACTACTTCCCGCCGACGCCGGAGATGTCGGAGTCGTGGGTCGAGCGGACGCCCGACGGCTTCACCATGAACGTGAAGGCGTACTCGCTCCTGACCGGGCATCCCACGCTCCCCCAGTCCCTCTGGCCCGATCTGCAGGCCGAGGTTGCCAGCGAGCACCGGGACAAGCGCTCCCTCTACGCCAACCACCTTCCGTCCGACGCCGTCGAGGAGGCGTGGGACCGCTTCCGACACGCCCTGATGCCGCTGCACTCGGCCGGCAAGCTGGGCGCCGTTCTCCTTCAGTACCCGCGCTGGTTCACGCCGAAGGAAGCCAACCGCGAGGAGCTGGCCACGGCCCGCCGGCGTCTGCCGGACTACGACGTGTGCGTCGAGTTCCGCAACGGCCGGTGGCTGGCCGGCGACGAGGCCGACCGCACCTTCGAGTTCCTCGAGCAGGAGCACCTCGCCTACGTGTGCGTCGACGAGCCCCAGGGTTTCGACTCGTCGTTGCCACCGGTCGTCGCCGTGACGTCCGACCTCGGCGTCGTTCGCTTCCACGGCCGCAACGCCGAGACGTGGACCGCCGACGTCCCCAGCGCCTCCTTCCGGTTCCGCTACCGCTACGAGCCCGAGGAACTCGAGGAGTGGGTGCCGAGGATCGAGGAGGTGGCGGCGTCGGCCAAAGAGGTGCACGTGCTGATGAACAACTGCTACCGGGACTACGCCGTCGACAACGGCGCCGAGATGGCCCGGCTGCTGCGCGGCGAGCCGGCGCGCCCCGAGCGAACTGAGGAAGCCGAGCCTCCTGCCGAGCCCGCCCAACAGCAGCTCGACATCGGGTAGCAAGGGAGCCGTGCCCGCGTTCCCGTCCGCCGACGGCTTCGATGTTGCCGCCTGGGACCTCGGCGGCGACGGCCCGGCGGTGCTCATGGCCCACGCCACCGGCTTCCACGGGCAGGTGTGGCGCCCAATGGCGGCGGCGATGCCGGATTTTCACTGCTATTCATTCGACGAGCGGGGCCACGGCGACTCCACCCGGCCACCCGGCCACGCCTACGACTGGACGGGCTTCGCCGAGGATGCCCTGGCGACCGTCGACGGCTTCGGGTTGGAGCGGCCCTTCGGCGTCGGTCACTCGGCCGGTGCCGCCGCGCTGCTGATGGCCGAGCAGTTCCGGCCCGGCACGTTCCGCGCCCTCTATCTCTGGGAGCCGGTCGTGATGCCGTTCGACGTCCCGCCCGGGCCCCAGGAGAACCCGCTCAGCGAGGGTGCGGTGCGCCGGCGCGAGGTCTTCCCGTCCCGGGACGCCGCCTACGAGAACTTCGCGTCCAAGCCGCCGTTCTCGGCCCTCGATCCGGCCGCCCTGCGCTGCTACGTCGACCACGGCTTCGCCGACACCGACGACGGCCAGGTCCGGCTCAAATGCCGGCCGGCCGACGAGGCGCAGATGTACCGCATGGGATCGGCCCACGGGGCGTTCGCCCGGTTCGGCGAAGTCCAGTGCCCGGTCGTCATCGCCTGCGGCTCGGAGACCAACGCCTTCGGCCCCCAGCTCATCGAGTTGCAGGCCCAACGCCTGCCCCATGGCCGCACCGAGGTCTTCGAGGGCCTCGGCCACTTCGGCCCCCTCGAGGACCCGTCGACGGTCGCCGCGGCCGCCCGGAGGGCCTTCACTGAACCCGGTTGAACCATCCCTCGTTCCTGTCACACCCCCTGGTTACAGTCGGATCGATGGCTCTGCCGCTGCCCACATCGCTCACCCCGTCAAAGGTGGCGTCGTTCAAGGACTGCGCGCTGGCGTTCCGGTTCTCGGCCATCGATCGACTGCCCGAGCCCCCGCAGCCGTACACCACGAAGGGCACGCTCGTGCACCGGGCCCTCGAGCTGCTGTTCTGCATCGAGCCCCCCGAGCAGCGCACGATTCCCGTCTCCCTGCGCTGCCTCCAGCGGGCGCAAGAGGAGCTGCGCGAGCACCCCGAGTACACCGGCCTCAACCTGACGCCCGACGAAGAGGCGACGTTCTACTCCGAGGCCGAAGCCCTGCTTCGCAACTACTTCCTGCTCGAGGACCCGAGGACGGTCCACCCCATCGGGCTGGAACTGAAGCTCGAGGTCGAGCTCGGTTCCCTGCGCCTGCGGGGCATCATCGACCGCCTCGAGCTCGACGCCGGCAAGCTGGTCGTCACCGACTTCAAAACCGGAAAGGCGCCACGGGAGCGCTACGAGCAGGGACGGCTGGGCGGGGTGCACTTCTACGCCTTCCTCTGCGAGCGGCTGTTCGGCCGCCGCCCTGACCGCATCCAGCTCCTCTATCTCCAGGAACCTGTGGCGATCATCGCCGAGCCCTCGGAGCAGTCGATCAAGGGCCTCGAGCAGCGGGCGACGGCGATCTGGCAGGCCGTCGAGCGGGCCTGCGCCACCGAGAACTTCAAGCCCCGCCCCTCGGGATTGTGCGAGTGGTGCTCGTTCCGGCAGTACTGCCCGGCGTGGGGCGGCGACCCGGCCCAGGCCAAGGAACTGCTCCCTCTCGTTCCTGCGTAACTACGGTTGAAGGGTGCCGTTGGTGCCCGAGGACCTCCGCAACCGCATCGCCCGGTTCGACGACCGCGTCGACAGCGCCTTCGATCACTTGCGCGGCAACCCCGTCAGCGACCGGGTCTTCTACGGCGCGTCGGAGCTCGGCGACTTCAGCCTCGTGTGGTTCATCCTCGGCGCCCTGCGCGGCCTTCGGTCCGAGCGCGACTGGCACGCGGCCGTGCGCGTCGGCGTCGGCCTCGGCGTCGAGTCGGCCTTGGTCAATGGCGTCATCAAGTCGTTCTTCCGCCGGCGCCGGCCGCTGACGGACGGCTGGGTACCCACCCGGCGACTCCGACGGCCCCGCACGAGCAGCTTCCCCAGCGGCCACGCCACCTCCGCGTTCAGCGCCGCCGCCCTGCTCAGCGAGGACGACGCCCTCTGGCCGCTGTACTACGCAATCGCCGCCGTCGTCGCCACCAGCCGGGTGTACGTGAAGATGCACCACGCGTCGGACGTGGTGGCCGGCGCCGCCCTCGGAGCGCTGATGGGACACACGGCTCGGTCTCTGTTTCCCCTCGCTCCGGCGCCCACGGTGACCGCCGTTTCGGAATCCGAGGTCCCGGGGAGGGGTTGATTGATTCGATGACTACTTCCTTTGCCGTGACGTGGGACTACCGGTGCCCGTTCGCCCGCAACGCCAGCGAGCACGTCCTCACCGCCCTCGAAGGCGGCGCGGACTGGGACGTGACCTGGGTGCCGTTCTCGCTCAACCAGGCCCACGTCGAAGAGGGCCAGCCCGACGTGTGGGACGACCCCGAAAAAGCGCCCGCCCTTGTGGCCATGCAAGCCGGGATCGTCGTGCGCGACCACTTCCCCGACGTCTTCTACGCCGTCCAGCGGGCCCTGTTCGCGGCGCGACACGACGAGGGCCGCGACATCCGCGAGGAAGACGTCATCCGTGACGTGCTGACGGCCAACGGCGCCGACGCCGACGCCGTGTTCGCCGAGATCGCCACCGGCCAGCCGCTGAAGATCTTCCGCACCGAGCACGAGCGCGCCGTCGCCGACCACCAGGTGTTCGGCGTGCCCACGTTCATCGCCGGCGACCAGGCCGTCTTCGTGCGCGTGATGCACCGGCCGGGCAAGGACGCCGAGCACGCACGCGCCACGATCGAGCGCATCGTCGACCTGGTGACGAACTGGCCCGAGCTCAACGAGTTCAAGCACACGTCAATCCCGCGGTGATGCGAGGCGCGCGTTAGCGTCGGCGGTATGGCGGAGCGTCCGATGCGCTTCGAGCGCCGCATGAGTGACGCCGAGGCGCTCATGTGGACTATCGAGAAGGACCCCGCGATGCGGTCGTCCTTCCTGCAGCTCACGCTGCTCGACAGCCCGCCCGACTTCGAGCGCTTCCGGCGGCGTATGGAGCGGGCCGTGAAGGTCATCCCGCGCCTCGGCCAGCGGGTCGTCCCGCCGCCATTCCGGTTCGCCCCTCCCGAATGGGCCGACGACCCTTCCTTCGACATCGACTTCCACGTGCGGCGGGTGGCCGTGCCGCCGCCCGGCACCGAGCGCCAGCTGCTCGACCTGGCCGCCCTCATCTACGAGGACGCATTCGACCGCGCCCGGCCGCTCTGGCAGCTGACGATCGTCGAGGGACTCGAAGGCAACCGCGCCGCGCTGCTGGCCAAGATGCACCACACGATCACCGACGGAGTCGGCGGCGTGCGCCTGTCGATGCAGTTCCTCGATCTGGCGCCGGACGCCGAGGATCCCGAAGACGTCGAGGAGCCGGAGCGCACACCCGAGCGCGGCATCTACGACGTGCTCTCCGACGCCGTCGGCCACAATGTCCGCCGCCAGCTCGGCGTGCTGCAGCGGGGTGCGAGTGGTGTCGCCGGCATCGCCGCCCACCCCGATCGGGGAGCGCGCCTCGTCAGCGACCTGGTCGCCACGGGCCAGTCGCTGTGGCGGCAGCTGGGCGTCGTCGAGCCCTCGCGCTCGCCGTTGTGGACCGGGCATCGCTCGCTCACGCGCCGTTTCGAGACCCTCACCGTCAACCTCGACGAGGTGAAGCGGGCCGCGAAGGGCATGGGCGGGACGGTCAACGACCTGTTCGTCACCGCGCTCGCCGGCGGTGCTGCTGCCTATCACCGATCCAAGGGCACCGACGTCGACGAGCTGCGGCTGACGATGCCGGTGAACATCCGGGAGGACAAGTCGGCGGGCGGCAACGCGTTCAGTCCCGCCCGCCTGCTGATCCCGGCCGGCATCGAGGACCCGGCCGCCCGGTTCGCAGGGGTCCGCGAACGCCTCGGAGTGGCCAAGACCGAGCGGGCGCTTGGCCTGTTCGGCTCCCTGGCCGGGGTGATGAACAACCTGCCGACCTCGGTGCTGACGCGCGTCGCCCGCCAGCAGGCCGAGACTGTCGACTTCGCGGCATCGAACGTGCGGGCCGCCGACTTCGACCTCTACATCGCCGGTGCCCACATCGAGGGCAACCACCCGATGGGCCCGACCGCGGGCACGGCCTTCAACGCGACCGTGATGTCATACAAGAACCGCTTCGACGTCGGCCTCAACATCGACACGGCAGCCATCGACGAGCCCGAACTACTCCGCACCTGCATCGAGGAGTCGTTCGCCGAGCTGCTGAAGGCCGGTGGTTCCTAGTCGCTAGTCGCCGGGACGGCGGCGCTTGTCCAGGGCGTGCGCGCATCGCGCCGCGGCCGCGCCGAGCAGCTCCTGATCCTCGTCGCTGAACTCCCGCGCTCTTTCGAACCCGATCACCAGCGTGCCGATGACGCGGCCGTCGACGAGGAGGGGTTCGATCGCGTATGCCGCGTCCTGCACCACCGGCTGCTCCAGGAAGATCGGGTACCTGGAGTCGCGCTCCTCGGGCGACGTGATGAACACGGGCTTGCCGGTGCGCGCCGCCTCGCTGGCAGGGAGCGGAGCGTCGACGCGGAAGCGCGTCCACACGGCGTTGACCTCGATGGAGTAGCCGTGCTCGGCCACGATCTCGAGCTCCCGCTTGTCCGGCGTCAACAGGCACAACGACCCGGTGTTGCCGCCGAGCAGTTGCACGGCCGCACCGATGACGTAGGCGGCGACGTCCTCCCACGAGTGCAGGCGCGTCAGCTCGCCGGAGAGGCGGCGGAGGAGCGCCTCATGTTCGGGCGAGTCGACGCTCACGGCACCAGGACGAGCTTGCCGGTCACCCGGCGCTCGATCAGGTCGGTCATGGCCCCCGCGGCATCGACGAGCGAACGTTCGGCGGGCACCGGCGGGTGGAGCTTGCCATCACCCACCATCACCATCAGGTCGTCGAGCAGGGCCCGATACGCCCCTTGCTCGCGGAAGGTCCACGCCCCCCAATCGACGCCGACCACGGTGCGGTTGTTGAGCAGCACCTGGTTGAGCGGTACCGACGGGATCGAGCCCGACGCGAAGCCCACGACGCAGAAGCGCCCGTTCCAGCGGGTCGCCCGGAGCGCCGGCTCGGCGTGCTTGCCGCCGACGGCGTCCATCACGACGTCGACACCTCCGCCGGAGAGCTCCCGGGCCCTGGTCTTGAGGTCCTCGTCCTCGTAGGCGATCGTCGCTTCGGCGCCCATGGCCTCGGCGGCCTCGAGCTTGTCGGGACTCGAGGCGGCGGCGATGACGTGCGCCCCGAGGGCGACGGCGACGTCGATGCAGGCCAGACCGATGCCGCCGCCGGCGCCCAGAACGAGGACCCATTCACCTGGCGATACCGACGTGCGCTTGGTCAGCGTGAACAGCGCCGTGCTGTAGCTCTGGATGAGCGCCGCGGCCTGGGCATAGCTCAGGGTTTCGGGGATGGCGATCACCGACGCCGCGGGCACCGCCACCTCGTCGGCGAACCCGCCGAACCCGGTCATGGCGATCACCCGGTCACCGGGCGCCACGCCCTTCACGGCGGCCCCGACCGCCGACACCTCACCGGCGATCTCGCTGCCGGGGACGAACGGCGTCGGGGGCTTGATCTGGTAGCGGCCCTGGCAGATCAGGCCGTCGACGTAGTTCACCCCCGCAGCCCGCACCTCGATGATCGCCTCGTCGGGACCAGGGGCGAGCTCTTGTCGGTCCTCGATCTCGAGGTCGTCGAGGGGGCCCAGCTGTTGACAGACGACGGCGCGCATCGACAGGGACTGTAGAGCCCCGCCGCCGATCGGCTTTCGCTGCTTAGTTAGTTGGCGGCTGCGGGCTCCGGCTCGAGCGAAGCGCCGGCAAGCAGCAGGCGCACGTCGAGCAGGAGATCGGACACCTCGGACGAAGTGAGCATGCCGCGCTCGTGGACGCGCTCCAGGCTCTGGTCGATGACCGCAAGGGCCTCTGCGATCGCTTCGTTCTCGAGTGTGTCGCTCATCGCCTTCTCCAACACCGTTGTCGGGAAACCTCTTCCGTCACCATCGTCACATGGAGGCCTGCCGTTAACAGCGATCTCACCCTACCCGACGGGTCTGACAGGTAACCGTCACTACACCTAGCGTTCGCCGCATGCCTGATCGGTCCCTGCCTCTCGGTGTTACGTTCGCGTCACTTCAGGGCGCATTCGGGCCGAATGCCGCGATCGACGTGGCGCGCACCGCCGCCGACCTGGGTTTTCGCTCGTTCTGGACCGCCGAGGTGACCGGCCCCGAGGCGTTCGGGTTGCTGGGCTCGGTGGGCGCCACCGTCCCCCAGCTCGACCTCGGAACGGGCGTTGTCGCCCTCCAGCTGCGCACGCCGCCCCTGCTCGCCATGGCGGCCGCCACCCTGCAGGCGCTGGTCCCCGACCGAGACATCCTCGTCGGGATCGGCATCTCCTCCCCTGTCGTGGCCGGGCGGTGGCACGGCGCCGGCTACGGCGACCGGCCGCTGGCCCAGACTCGCGAGTTCGTCACTTTGCTCCGGGCGTGCCTCTCCGACGAGTCCGTCGACTTCGAGGGCGACTTCTACAAGGTGTCGAAGTTCCGCCTGGGCATCCGCACCGAGCGCACCCCGAAGATCGTCATCGGCGCCCTCAACGAGGGCATGCTGCGCCTGGCCGGTGAGGTCGCCGACGGCGTGCTCCTCAACTACCTGCCCGCCACGCACGTCCCGTGGTCGGTGGAGCAGGTGCGCAAGGGTGGCGACGCCCGGATCTACTGCTACGCCCACGTGGGCGTCACCGATCGGGAGGCCTACCTCTCGCTGGCCCAGCGCGATTTGTTCAGCTACGCCACCGTCGACGCCTACGCCAACAACTTCACGCGCGCCGGCTACGGCGACGCCGTCGCCCAGATCCGCGAGCGGCACGCGGCCAAAGACCGCAAGGGTGCGGTGGCCGCGGTCAGCGACGAGATGGTCGACGGCATCGACGTCATGGGCGACGCCGAGCTCGTCGGCGCGACAGTGAAGGCCTACGCCGATGCTGGGGTCGACGAGCCGATCGTGTTCGTCCTGCCCTACGGCGAGGACCCGATGGCGATCGTCGACGCCACCCTGAAGGCGGCCGCCGCCGCGTTCTAACGTCTCGCCCTCATGGAGCTGAACGACAAGCACGTCGTCGTCACCGGGGGCGGAAACGGCATCGGCCGGGCCATGTGCCGCAAGTTCGCCGCTGAGGGAGCGCGGACGATCGTCGTCGCCGACCTCGACGGCGACGGGGCCGCGGCGGTCGCCGAGGAGGTCGGCGGCACCGCGGTGCGCCTCGACGTGTCGGTCGAAGAGGAGGTGCAGAGCCTGGTCGAGGGCGCCATCGAGGCCAACGGCCCCATCGATCTGTTCTGCGCCAACGCCGGGATCATCACGCCCGGCGGACTCGACGACTCCAACGAGACGTGGCAGCGCATCCTGGGCATCAACCTCATGGCCCACGTGTACGCGGCCCGTGCGCTCATCCCGCATTGGGTTGCGCGCGGCGAGGGCTACCTGCTGCACACGGCGTCGGCGGCCGGACTCCTCACCGGCATCGGCCAGCTCCCGTACTCGGTCACCAAGCACGCTGTGGTCTCACTGGCCGAGTGGCTGTCGATCACCTACGGCAATCACGGCGTGAAGGTGTCGTGCCTCTGTCCGCAAGGCGTGCGCACCAACATGCTG
>JAFAUA010000282.1 GCA_019243595.1 Acidimicrobiia bacterium | reverse complement strand
CAGGAAGCGCTTCGGGAGATCTGCGGCGCCGCACGTCGATGGCGACGTTGGCTGAGACCCGCAAGATCCAGGCATCACGATACGGAAGCGAGCGCACCCGCCGCCACGCGACAAGGGCCCGCGTGAAGGCTTCTGCGGCGGCGTCCTCGGCGGCCGGACGACTCCCGAGGATCCGATAGGCCACGCTGCGGGCACGGGGGTAGAGCGCACGAAAGCATTCATCGAAATCGCTCGCCTCGGTGCCTGCCCCCATCAACTCCCTATCGTTTCAGGGTCTCAAAAGGTTGACCGCAGCCGACGTGATGCCGACCCGGCGATGCTGGGCCGGACCAGAGTCGCCGTTGGCGGCGCGTTTGGCGCCGCCAAATAGGGCGATCGAGCGGGTCAGGCACCTGGCCGACGCGCACAAGGCGCGCGCTAACTCGCCGTCGTGGCACGGCCACCAGCGCCCTGTGGTTGCCATCGTTCGACCTCTGCGTTCTTTGCGTCCAACGAGCCCCGGGCAGCTCCGGAATCAGATCGTGATCCCGACGCCACCGATGTCACAGCGGTAGAGGGGCGGAGCCATGTCGATCGCAAATGGGCCGCCGGGGACGTTTATGAGCCAGACGTGCAGCATTTCCGCTGTCCGGACCGGCTCGGTCCCCTCAGGGCACGGCCCACCGGGAACAGGCACCCCCATGCCCCCCGGTCCCCAACACGAGCTGTGCGTGTGCCAGCCAGCACGCGACCCGTCGATGGCGGGACCCGACTCGCCGGCCCGATGCATCATGAACATCGCGGCCACGAGGTGGAGGCCGCTCGGGCTCCGCTTATAGACCAGAGCCTCAGGTCGCTGGGGATCGAGGATGGGACCCGCTCTGAGATACCCCTGGTTGAGGTAATGGAGGATTGGCCCGACGCTCTGCTCGGGCCGGTAGCCGGCTGCCAACGCAACCCGTACGTCCGCAAAGCGCGCCACCCCAGCTCTGGTCTCTGCGACGAGGCTCGCCCTGTCCGACACGACGGAGGCAGCGACGGATGGCCCTCCGAGGAACAGAGCCGCCACTCCGAGCGTCACCGCTGAAAGCAAACGCCTCGGCCGGGCCCTCATCACGCGCTCCCGACGGCGAACGCCGGAGAGGAACCCGTCATCGTCTGACCGTCGGCGGTGACGACATGTCCCAGGGCGCTGTAGTTCCCGGAGGGAACCTGGCCACCCTCTTGGCCATCCTGAAAGGAATACGGACTCGAGCAGGTGGAGTCGCAGCTTCGCTGGTCCCACGCTGTGGTGGAGTACGTATAAGACGCGTCGGGGGCCACCGGTGTGGGTGGGTAATAGAGGCCGGCGCCCGGTGGGGAGCTCGGGGGGTTCCACACGGCGTTGCCCGTGGCGTCGGTGATGGTCATTGTGTCGGCTTTGTAGCCAGGCTCGGGGCGGATGCAGGCATGATCGGCGCGGTTGCGGACGGTCACGGTCACTGTCACCGTCGTACCGACTGCGTAGCTGGACCGATCCGTGGTGGTGATGACCACGAGATCTGCTGCTCCGCAGGGTTGGGGAGCCGTCGTCGTCGGGGACAGTGTGGTCGTCGTGTGGTTGTGGCGGTCAGTCGTCGTCGAGTGGGGCGATGAGCCGCTGCGGGTGGTTGCGGTGGTCGGGGTGGCGTTGGCGACGCTGGTGGTGGGCCCCGGCGTCGTCGTGGCGCCAGGAACGGTCGACTCAGTGGAGCTGCCGAGAGAGGTGGTCGTGCGTGGAGCTGCGACGTGAAGGCTCCTGCGGTCCGACGGCCCCGCCGAGGCGACCACCGCCAGGATCGCTACGGCGGTGAGGATCGCGGCAGCCGCACCGACGCCGCCGAGGCGGCGCACCCATCGACGGCGATGAATCGCGGCCAACACGGTCCGGCGAGCGTCGGGGCTCGGCTGTGGCGGCCTTGGGTCATCGAGGTGCTCGAACATCGTCAGGCCCCCTCAGCAGCGAGAGGATCGAGCTGGCGACGAAGGGCGGCGAGTCCGCGCGACGCATGCTGCTTGACGGCCCCTTCCGAACACCGGAGGACAGCTGCCACCCGTGCCTCTGGCATGTCCGCGAGGTACCGCAGCACGACGACCTCGCGTTGGCGTCGGGAGAGGGAGGTCAAGGCCATGTTGAGCGCCGTGCGCTCCTCGACGGCTTTGAACGGGTCCGGCGCTTCGGGCAGTAGCTCAGCCGGACGGCGTTGGCGACGCCGCCAGAGGTCGATGGCGAGTCCAGCTGCGACCTTGGCTACCCACGCCTCGGCGTACGCACGAGCCCGACGCCATGCGAGACCGGTGCGGATCAGCGCTTCTTGGGCCACGTCTTCGGCATCCTCCCTCGATCCGAGAATCCGGTAGGCGACGCGATAGGCGAGCGTGGAGAGGTCATCGAACGCCTCCTCGTAGTTGCCCCCAGGGGCCAACGCCGCCTCCTTCGCACGGTTACCGAATGGCGCCCGCTCTAGGTTGACAGGCGAATCGGGATTTCTTCCGGGGGACGCTGAGCAACACGACGCGTCCACCTCTCGTGCGGGAGCTGTTGCGGCAGAGGACCGTCGTAGTCGTGGTGCTGGTGCCCGTCGCTGCCGACCGGGCGGCAGCGGTCTCCGGCGACGACCGGGCCGAGCGTCGTCGCCGGGCCCGTGCTCTTTGTCGACGGTGGCGCGCGCCGGGACTGGCTCAGCGAGTCGAGCGTTCCCAGATCGCCGACAGCCAGGGAGGGGTTGCGGATCGGACTGGCCGCGCGGCAGAGGACCTCGACGACACTGCCGTTCGCAGACCGCAGGTGAAGCC
>JAFAUA010000222.1 GCA_019243595.1 Acidimicrobiia bacterium | reverse complement strand
TGCCAATAACAAGGGCAGCGAATGGTCGGATGCGGGCATGGACGGGCACGACCGGTCACTCATAAATGGCCTGTGACCAGCTATTTTGCAAATCACACACTTGTGAGGAACTTTGAGTTCTCAGCTTCCCAAGCTGAGAACGCGAGTTCGATTCTCGTCGCCCGCTCCAGAAAATCAGAGTTCCTCGGGCGCGAGGTCCTCGACCGCCGGACCTTCGATGACAGCGCCATCGGTCGCGAAACGCGAGCCGTGGCACGGACAATCCCAGCTCCGTTCGGCGGGGTTGAAGTTCACGAGGCAACCGAGATGCGTGCAGAGGGCGGACCGGGCGTGCACGGTGCCGTCGTCGTCGCGGAAGGCGGCGACCGCGCTCGTCCCAACGCGCACGACCGCGCCCTCGCCCGGTTGTAGATCGTCGACGGTCTGACGATTGCCCGTGCCGATCCGATCGCCGACGAAGTGCTTGAGCACGCTGACGTTCTCGGATATCACGCCTTTCAGGCTCTGCTTCGGAGCGATGCGCGTGGCGTCGAACACCTCGAGCCACGGATTGTCGCGGCCGGTGATCAGGTCGCGGAGCACCATCCCGGCGCTGGTCCCGAGCGTCATCCCCCACTTCTTGAAGGCAGTCGCGACATAAACACCGTCGTCGTTCCCGGCCATGCGACCGATGTACGGCACACCGTCAACGGCCGACCAGTCCTGGGCCGACCACCGGTAGTCAACGGACTTCACGTCGAAGTGCTCGCGCGCCCAGTTCTCGAGGTTGACGTAGTGCTCGTTGGTGTCGTGCGGCTCTCCGACCTTGTGGCCTTCGCCCCCGACAATGAGGTGGTCGCTGGCCGCGCGCAGCGACCGCGTCGGTGAGTCGACCGAGATGTACATGTCCTCCGGACGATCGCCGCCGACTCGTACGGCGATTGCATAGGACCGCTTGGGTTCGCAGCGAGCGAAGTAGGCGCCCATCTGGTTGATCGGGAGATGGGTTGCCACAACGATCGACGACCCGCGCAGCGAGCCCCGGTCGGTCACGACCGTCCGCTCGGAGCCGTCGATCTGTCGGGCTCGCGTATGAGTGAAGATCCGACCACCGGCTTTGGTGATTGCTCGAGCGAGCCCGAGGCAGTACGCGCGCGGATGGAACTGCGCCTGGTTCTCGAAGCGGACGGCGCCCACGACGTCGAACGGCAACTCGGTCGCCGCCGATGCCGACGCCGGCAGTCCGAGGCTCGCGGCCAGGCTCGACTCCTGGGCGACGGAATCACCCATCGCTGGATCTGTGGTGTAGACGACGTGGGCGCGCCGCTGGAATTCGCATTCGATGCCATCGGCGTCCACCAAACGCGCGACCTCCGCAATGGCCGCCTCATTCGCCTCTCCGTAAAGACGGGCGCGGCCTTCGTCGAAGTGATTCGCTAGCTCGGTGTAGGTGAGCCCGTGAAGGGAGGTGACCTTCGCCGTCGTGTAACCGGTCGCCCCAGCGCAGATCGGGCCGGCATCGATGACCACGACCGACGCGCCTGCCTCCACGAGGAGCCGCGCCGTCGTGAGGCCCGTGATGCCGGCCCCGACGACGACGACATCGGCGCGTTCGTCGCCGGCCAATGGGGGGTAATCGCCGGGCTCGGTGGTCCCGACCCAGAGTGACGGATTGCGCTCGTGGAGGCTGCCCATCGACGTTGCCTACCCCGGCGCCGTGCAACTGAAGTGACAGAGTGTCGGGCATGAACCGCTTCGCATCTTTCGACGGGGCGTCGCTGGCCTACGAGTCCTACGGCCCCGCCGATGGCACGCCACCCGTGCTCCTGTTGCACGGGTTCGCCGCCGACAGCGTCGCCAACTGGGTCCGCCCGCACGTCGTCGACGCCCTCGTCGACGCAGGCCGGCACGTGATCACACTCGATGCGCGCGGACACGGTCACTCCGACAAGCCCCACGACCCGGCGGCCTACGCGGGCGGCGCCATGGTGCGCGACGCGCAGGCCCTGCTCGACCATCTCGGTTTCGAGCGCGTCGACGTGTGCGGCTACTCGATGGGGGCCATGACGACGTATGCCCTGGTCGGTCGAGAGCCTCGGGCCCGCTCCGCTGTGCTCGGCGGCGTCGGCGGCACGCTGGACGGACCGAGGCTGGCCAAGCGAGCGCCGCGCATCGCCGATGCCCTGGAAACCGATAATCCGTCGGCGATCAAGGACCGCACGGGCGCTGCATTCCGTTCCTTCGCCGACTCCACCGGCGCCGACCTGCGGGCCCTGGCCGCCATCCAGCGCGCCCGCCGCTCGAGTCGATCGGGCCCCCGGCGCGAAGCGGCGCCAATACGCGTCCCGACACTGGTGATCACGGGGGAGAAGGACACCCTCGTCGGCTCGCCACATGAGCTCGCGGCGCGCATCGCCGACGCGACCGTGGTGACCGTCTCAGGCGACCACCTGAGCGCCGTGTTCGATCCCAAGTTCCGGGAATCGATCGTCGAGTTCCTCGAAGGCGTCGATCGCCGGGTTACGCACCAAGCGCCGGCCTAAGGGTCGCGGGCTCGGAGCACGGCGTCGTCGCGGTCGGACGCACGACTCCGACGAGCAGCACGGCGATGACGCCCACGATGGCGACGATCAGCCATCCGGCAGCGTGTACACCCGAGCCGTCGATCACCGCGCCGAAGACCAGCGCCAGCGGCACGAAGGTCGCCCAGGTCGCGGCGCCGACAGCCGATGAGACGCCGGTACGGACGTCGGACCCGACGCCGTCGTGCAGCCGCTTGGTGAGGGCGATGCCGGCGACGACCGACCCCGTGACGAGAACCGTCTGAGCCGCGGTCACGGCCACGGCGGCGCTGCTCAGGACGAGCACGGCAGCGGCTGCCAAAAGGACACTGGCGAACACGACTGCGGCCCGGAGCGAGTCGACCCGCACGCGACCGGCCAGCGCCCCGCCGAAGCCGAGCGCCGCGACCAGGCACGCCCACGCCGGCCCGAAGGTCGCCGCCCGCGCCCCGCCGTCGACCAACCACAGCGGCCCGAACTCGAACACGGCTTGTGTCAGCACTGCGGTCAAGACGAGCAGGGCGGCGACAGGCAGCAGGCTCCGCTCCCGCCGGACGACGCCGATGGTGCGGCTTATCTGCTGACGCATCGAGCGGGACTCACCTCGTTCGTGGAGCCGCGGTTCCCGGAAGGCGAACAGGAACGCCGTCGACACGAGGAGGAACGGAAGCGTTGCGAAGTACGTCGCGCGCGGCGAGGTCACTGAGGCAAGGATGCCGCCGCCCAGCGCGCCGACGACCAGCGACGCACTCTCGACCATCCGCACCCGGCCGATGATCGACTCGAACGTCTCGCTGTCACCCGTCTCCTCGAGCACCGTGTCATAGACGATCGCGTCCAGCGTCCCCGACTCCATGGCGAGATAGGCACCGAGGAGCACGGCGGCCGCCAGATACGTCCCGACGTTCGTGCTGAGGCCGCCGACGAGGACCGCCAGGAACCCGGCGATGTTGGCGAGGACGAGCACCCCTCGGCGGCTCCACCGGTCGGCGAGGATGCCGGTCGGGAAGTCGAGCACGGGCGCGACGCCCGCGTAGATGGCCGCCATCAGGCCGATGGTCGCCGGCGTGAAACCGATCCCTGCGAGGAACAGCTTCTCGACGGGGATCCAAAGCATCAGCCCCCCGAAGAAGGCGGCCGCGAACAGCGGCGCCATACGGCGGTGGACGGGGTTGGCGAAGAGCACTCGGCGGACCATGGCGAACTCCTTGCTGTAGCTCCTACTTTAGGAGTAAGACCTCCTACATCTCAAGAACTAATCGCGAAATCAG
>JAFAUA010000047.1 GCA_019243595.1 Acidimicrobiia bacterium | reverse complement strand
CACATCGTTGCCGCCGACGCGCACCCGGTAGCCCACCACACCGTGGCGCGCCGGCGGCTCACCGGTGGTGAGCGACGTCAGCGCCGTCGCCGTCGTCGACGGGGCAACGGTCGTGATCGGCCCGCCGGTCATCGAGCACAGCGTGGGAGCAAGATGGGGGCGGGCGCTGAGCTGCTCGAAGCCGAGGCCGTCGAGAGTGAGGAGCACGACCTGGCGTGCTTCCGCCGCCGGCGCCGGAAGCCACGACGGGGTGCCGGAGCGCCGCTCGAGGAGCGCCCGCACGATGCCGTCGATGCACGCCCCGCCGTAGGCGGGCAGCACGGGCTGTGGCGCAGTGGGCACGGGCTCACCGTAGGGCACGCCGTACCCCTAAAGACGAGTGAAGCCGAAGGTACGATGACGTTCGTGAAGGTGTCGACGCGCGGTGACTACGCCAGCCGTGCGCTGCTGTCCCTGGCGCTGCACCAGGATGCGCAGGGACCCACGTCGGTCCGTGACATCGCCGAGCGCACCGGGCTCCCCCAGCCCTACCTCGAGCAGATCCTGCTCGCCCTCAAGGGCGCCGGTCTCGTCCGGTCCAAGCGCGGCGTCGGCGGCGGCTACGTGCTCGCACGCGACCCGGCGGAGATCACACTCGGACAGATCGTCAGCGCCGTCGATGGCCCCATCGCGGCGGGGGACTTCGGCGAGCCGCACCAGAACGGTGCGTGTGACCACGAGGGTCAGTGCATTCTGCTCACCGTGTGGGCCGACGTCGGCAACCACATGCGCGAGCACCTCGACTCCTTCACGCTCGCCGACATCGCGGCCCGCGCCCAGGGCCTGCGCCCGACGGCGCCGCTCTTCAGCTAAGGCCGACCCAGGCCTACGAAGGCCGGGGATCGTTCTGGTTGACGGTCGTTTGCTGCTCGGGCCGGATGCCGTGGTACTCGGTGTTGTCGGTCACCTTGGCCGACGGACCGACGTCGACGAGGCGCACGCCGGCCCTCTTCGCCAGGGCCTGCAGCTCCGGCGCGGGCCCGGTCACGACGACACCGAACACGACCTTGCCGTTGGGGTCGATGCCGGTCAGCTCCTTGTTCAGCCGCGTCACCTCTGACTTGTAGAACGCCTTGAAGTCCGGGTCGTCGACGCCGTTGTTGAGGAGCTGCTGATCGCCGTCGCGCTCCTGGGTGACGCTGGCCTTCTGTTGCTGGGCCCAGGTCGTCATGTCGGCAGTGACCGTCGAAGGTGCGCCTCCCGGCGGCGCCGCGAGCAGAGCGACCACCTTCAGCTGGCCGACTAGGGCACGCGCCTCCGGGTCTGTCGCGTAGTGGTCGAGCGAGACGACTGCCACTCGCGTACCGGTCGCCTTCTGGAGATCCGCCTGCCGCCCCACGCTGTACTGGACAGCGTCGTCGCCGTTGAGCGGTCCAAGGGATGCCACCGCACCACCGCTCTGCTGCTGGCCGAGGAGCTGCGCCGTCTGCCCGCCCTGGTTCTGATGGGCGAGCACGGCAGCCAGGCCGACACCAAGAACGACGATCAGCAAGCCCGCGGCGGCCCACATCAGATGCTCACGCTTGACGCGCGGCTGGCGCTCGGGCGCCTGGGGCGGACGGCGGTCAGTGGAGACGCTCACGCACCTGCTCCAGATCGGGAGGCAGCGGCGAACGGAAGCGGTGCCTGCTGCCGTCGGCCGGATGGTCGAAGGCCAGCTCGTGGGCGTGGAGGAACGGGCGTTTCATGGCCAGAGCGTCGCCACGACCGTAGCGGGTGTCCCCCGCCACCGGATGTCCGATCGCAGCCAGATGCACCCGCACCTGGTGGGTCCGACCCGTTTCCAGGCGGCACTCGAGGAGGGTGGCGTCCACCGGGTCGGTATACCGCTCGAGCACCTCGTAGCCGGTGCGCGCCGCCCGTCCCCGTGCCGTGACTGCCATCCGAGTCGGCTGGCGCGCCGAACGCCCCACCGGCGCGTCGATGACGCCGCGGCCCTCGGCCACCTCGCCCAGCACCAGCGCTCGGTAGACGCGTTCGACGTCCCGCCGTTTCAGCTGGGCCGTGAGGTCGACGAGCGCCGCGGGCGTGCGGGCCACGACCATCAGGCCCGACGTTCCTTTGTCGAGGCGGTGCACGATTCCGGGCCGGTGCGGCTCGCCGACCCCGGCCAGATCGGGAAAGGCGTGCAGCAGTCCGTGGACGAGTGTGCCGCTGCGCTGGCCGGCGCCCGGATGAACGACGAGGCCGGCCGGTTTGTCGACGACGATGACGTCGTCGTCGGCGTGCACGACCGGAACCTCAACGGACGGGTCGGGCCGCGGGGTGTCATCGGCAGCGTCAGGGACGTCGACCTCGATCACGTCACCCTCGACGACGCGCCGCGATCGCGTCTCGATCGTCGAGCCGCCGATGCGAACGTGACCGCCCGCGACCAGGTCGGCGACCTCCCGCCGCGGCAATCCGGTGACGAACGCCACGACGCGGTCGACCCGCTCACCGTCGAGGGCGCGGGGCACGACCTCCTGCAAGGCCGTCACTGGTCGGCTCGCGAGCCGTTGAAGCTCACCAAGACGAGCACCACGCACCCAATCGTGATGGCGGCGTCGGCAACGTTGAAGACCGGCCACCAGCGCAGGTCGACGAAATCGATCACCGCACCGCGCGCGAACCCTGGTGAGCGGAACACGCGGTCGAGCAGATTGCCGACGGCGCCGCCGAGCACCAGGCCCAGCGCCACTGCCATCGTCGGCCGGTCGATGGAACGGCCCACGACGAACAGCACGACGACCAGGGCGACGACGGCGAGGACGATCATCGGCACGAACCCCGACCCGAGCCCGAACGCGCCCGCGCTGTTGTGCGCCAGGGCCAGCCGGAAGGAGCCGACGATCTTGATCGGACCGCGCGAGAGCCGGTCGACGGCCCACCACTTGGTCAGCTGGTCGGCGACGACGACCGCAGCGGCGACGCCCCCGACGAGGGCGTACCGCCGCCGGCTCGCTACCGCCGCGACAGGCCCCCGCTCTTGCACGAGACGCACATGGCGGCGTACGGGAGGGCCTTCAGCCGCGCCTTGGGGATGGGCTGGCCGCACTGCTCGCAGTATCCGTAGCTGCCGTCGGTGATCTTGGCGAGGGCCTTGTCGATCTCCTCCACGGCGGCCTGGGCCTGGGCGCTGAGCGCCAGGTCACGCTCGCGCTCGACGTTCATCGTGCCGCCCTCGCCCGACTCCTCGTCGAACTGGATGTCGCCGGGCTCCATGTCCTCGGCCAGCTGGTCGGCTTCCGCCTTCAGGTTCTCGGCCTGCTGCGTGTAGGTGGCCCGCTCCTCCATCAGCAGCTCGCGCTGTTCCTGCAGGAACTTCTTGTCCGCCGGCGAGAGGGCCTTCTTCGCCGGGCGGGATGGGGTCTTGGCCGGCGTCTTGGCGGGTGTCTTCGCCGGGCGGGCTGGGGTCTTCGTGGCCTTCACCGCCTTGGTCGTGGTGCGGGCGCGCACCGCCGTCTTCGGGGCCGCTGCGGTCGTCGTGCGCTTGCTCTTGGTGGTCGTCTTCGTCGCCTTGCTGGCTGTGGACCGGCGTGCCGTTGTCGTCTTGGCACTGCGGGAGGTCGCCTTCGAGGAGGTCTTTGCCGTGGCCTTGCGGCTGCCGGCTTTTGCCTGCCCGCGCGCTGGCTGCTTAGCGGTCGTTCGCGTCGCTCTTGGCATTCCGCCCACCCGATCCTGGGGTAAAGGGTGCGGGACTGTACCACACGCCTCGCGCTACCTCGGGGGACCTCCCCGGCCTTGATCGGGGCCTGCCATACCCTGCAGCCATGGGATTTGGGGCCGTCGACGCGCAGTTGGACCTGGTCGCCCTCGAGCACCGCGTCCTCGAGCGCTGGCACGCCCAGGACGTCCTCGGCGAGGTCGTGCGCATGCGAGCCGGGGCGCCGCGATGGGTGTTCTACGAGGGCCCGCCGACGGCGAACGCCCGTCCGGGTCTCCACCACGTGTGGCCCCGCGCCTTCAAGGACCTGTTCATTCGCTACCAGACGATGCGCGGTCACGACGTCCCCCGCAAGGGCGGGTGGGACTGCCACGGCCTGCCGGTCGAGATCGAGGTCGAGAAGGAGCTCGGGATCTCGAACAAGCACGAGATCGAGGCCTTCGGCATCGCCGCCTTCAACGAACGCTGCCGAGCCTCGGTGCGCCGCTACGTCTCGGACTTCGAGTCGCTCACCGAGCGGGCCGGCGTCTGGATCGACACCAAGGACGCCTACTGGACCCTCGACAACACCTATGTCGAGTCGGTCTGGTGGATGCTCGGCCAGCTCTGGGAGAACGGCCTGCTGTACGAGGGCTTCCGCGTCTCGCCGTATTGCGCCCGGTGCGGCACCGCTCTCTCGTCCCATGAGCTCGGGCAGCCCGGCGCCTACCGCGACGTCACCGACCAGTCCGTCTATGTGCGCTTCCCCGCCGACGACCGGGACTTCGACCTGCTCGTGTGGACGACGACGCCCTGGACGCTGATCTCCAACACCGCCGCCGCCGTCGGACCCGACATCGAGTACGCACGGGTGCGGTCCGAGGACGGCCGCGACTTGGTGATGGCGGCGACGCGTGCCCCCGAAGACGCCGACGTCGTCGAGCGCTTTCCGGGCTCCGAGCTGGTCGGCCTCCGCTACCGCCGGCCCTTCGACTTCCTCGCCATCGACGAGCGCGGTCAGCGCGTTGTCCCCGCCGGCTTCGTCAGCACCGAGGAGGGCACGGGCATCGTGCACCTCGCGCCGGCCTTCGGTGCCGACGACATGGACGCCGCCCAGAAGGAAGGGCTTCCCGTCCTCAACCCCGTCGGTCCCGACGGCGCGTTCGGCGCCGATGTACCCCCGTGGCAGGGGCGCTTCGTCAAGGACGCCGACCGCGAGATCATCGACGACCTGCAGAGTCGCGGGCTTCTCGTCCGCGAGGAGCCGTACCTGCACTCCTATCCCCACTGCTGGCGGTGCAGCACGCCGCTCATCTACTGGGCCAAGACATCGTGGTTTGTCCGCACGGCCGAGCGGCGCGCCGACCTCCTGCGCGAGAACGAGCGCATCGGCTGGCACCCCGACTACATCAAGCACGGCCGGTTCGGCGACTGGCTCGAGAACAACGTCGACTGGGCCCTGTCCCGCGACCGCTACTGGGGCACGCCGCTGCCGATCTGGCGCTGCGGGAACGGCCACGACACCTGCGTGAGCTCGCTCGCCCAGCTCGGTGAGCTGGCCGGGCGTGACCTGAGCGATCTCGACCTGCACCGGCCCTACGTCGACGAAGTCGTCATCGCGTGTCCGTCCGAAGGCTGCGGCACCGAGGCCCGACGGCTGCAACCGGTGATCGACGCCTGGTTCGACTCGGGCTCGATGCCATCCGCCCAGCATCACTACATGGGGGCCGACGAGGAACCCGTCGACTTCCCCGCCGACTTCATTTGCGAGGCGATCGACCAGACGCGCGGCTGGTTCTATTCGCTGCTCGCCGCCAACACGCTCGTCTTCGGCAGCACGCCCTACCGCAACGTCGTCTGCCTCGGCCTGATCGTCGACCAGGACGGCCAGAAGATGTCCAAGTCGAAGGGCAACGTGATCGACCCGTGGCAGGTCTTCGAGTCACTCGGGGCCGACGCCCTTCGTTGGTACTTCTTCTCCGCCGGGTCCCCGTGGTCGAGCAGGCGCGTCTACGAGGAGGGCATCCGGGAGACGACGCGCAAGACGTTGCTCACGTTCTGGAACGTCTTCTCTTTCTTCGCCACCTACGCGGACATCGAAGGCTGGACGCCGAGCACCGACGCGCCATCGCCCACCCACGTCCTCGACCGCTGGGTGCTCACGAGGCTCGACGAGACCGTGCAGGCAGCCACGACTGCATTCGACGACTTCGACGCCCTCACAGCCGCCACGGAGACGGCGCGGTTCATCGACGACCTCTCCAACTGGTACGTGCGCCGGTCGCGGCCCCGGTTCTGGAACGCCGACGAGCCTGCAGCGTTCGCCACGCTGTACCGCTGCCTCGTCGTCACTTCGCAGCTGCTGGCACCGTTCACGCCGTACATCGCCGACGACGTCTACGTGCGACTGACCGACGAGCTGTCAGTCCACGGCTCCGACTGGCCGAGGCCAGGCGGTGCTCCCGATGAGCACTTGGTCGAGGAGATGGCGGCCGCCCGCCAGCTCGTCGGCCTCGGTCGGGCCGCCCGCACCGACGCCAAGGTCCGCACCCGGCAACCCTTGAAGCGGGCGCTCCTCGTGCACCCGACATCGGTCGAGCTCGGCGACGAGGTCCGCGAACAGATCCGCGACGAGCTCAACGTCAAGGAGCTGCAGGACGTCGCCAGCCTGGCCGAGCTCGTGTCGTGGGCTGCGGTGCCCAACTTCCGCACCCTCGGGCCCCGGTTGGGCCCGCGAGTCAACGAGATCAAGCAGGCGCTGGCCGAGGCCGACGGGGCGGCCCTCAAGGCCGCGCTCGACGAGCAGGGCTGGGTCGAGGTCGCCGGCGAGCGCCTCACTGCCGAGGACGTCGAGCTGCGGGCCGCGCAGCACGAGGACTTCGCGCTGGCCAGCGAGGGTGCGTGGGCGGTCGCCCTCGACCTTGAGGTCGACGACGCACTGCGCGTCGAGGGAACGGCGAGAGAGCTCGTGCGGGCGCTGAACCAGGTGCGCAAGGACGCGGGCCTTGAGATCACCGACCGGGTGGAGATCACCGTCGACGTGGCTGATGCGCCGCGTGTCGCGGCCGCCCTGCAGGCCCACCACGACTGGATCGCGGCCGAGGTCCTGGCCGTGAAGCTGGAGGCCGGCGCCGTCAGTGACGCTCACGCGGCCGAGATCGACGGCGAACCCGTGCGGGTCGCCGTCGTCGCCGTCTAACTCTTCTTCGCGGTCTTCTTGGCCGTCGACTTCTTGGCGGTCGACTTCTTGGCCGCCGACTTCTTCGCGGGCGCCTTCTTGGCAGCTGCCTTCTTCTTGGCCGGTGCCTTCTTGGCAGCAGCCTTCTTCTTGGCCGGCGCCTTCTTGGCCGGCGCGGGCTCGATACCGAGCAGCTGATCGATGCGGTTCAGCACCGTGGCCCGACCGGCGGTGCGCTCCTCGCGGTCGCGCACCTGCTCGAGCTCATCGTCGTCGAGCTCGGGCAGCAGGGAGACGACCTCGGCGGCCTTGAGATCGTCGTAGTCGGCGATCGGGAAGATGCCTTCCTCGTCGGTGACGAAGACGTCCTCATCGTCCTCAGGCTCTTCGTCGGCGCCGCGGTCCCACGAGCCCCAGTCGTCGCCTCCACGGCTGGCCGCGGCCGGAGCGGCGCCACTCAGCGCCTCCACCCGCGTGAGGATCGTGGAGCGGTTCTTGCCGGCCTCCTCGCGATCCCGGACCATGTCCAGCTCGTCCTCGTCGAGCTCGGGCAGCAGCGACACGATCTCGCCGACCTTGAGGTCGTCGTAGTCGGCGATCGGGAACACGCCTTCGCCGTCGCTTCCCACGGCCACCGTTTCGTCTTCCTGCGGCTCGGGCTCGGCGCCACGACGCCGGCCACGCGAGGGGACGACGGTGACGGCAGGCGCCTCTTCGTCCTCGAGCGCCCGGAGCCGTTCGGTGCCGGCGGCGGGCGCAGCAGCGCGCTCCGGCCGGCTGCGTACGACGGCCAGTGCCAGCACGATGCCCGCGGCCACGCTGCAGCCGATCGACACGTAGATGAGCCCCAGGCCCGAGTTGAG
>JAFAUA010000028.1 GCA_019243595.1 Acidimicrobiia bacterium | reverse complement strand
CCGCCAGGTGCAGGTAGGTGAACAGGACGAGGTCGGAACGCAGGTAGCCGTACTCCGACGACTGCGGCTCCTTGACCTTGACGACCAGGTCGGCGGCCCATGCGTCGTCGACCGACACGATCGACGCACCGGCCTTGGTGTACTCGTTGTCGGTGATGGCGGACTGCTCGCCCGCGCCCCGTTCGATCAGCACCTGATGTCCCGACGTCGTCAGTTCGCGCACCCCGTCGGGCGTGATGGCGACCCTGCGTTCCCCCTCCTTCACCTCGGCGGGAACGCCGACGTTCACGACTTCAGCGCCTCCAAGGCCAGGCACAGACCGATGATCGACTTGGCGTCGACCAGGCGCCCGATCCTGATGAGCATCGGCACCTCGTCGAGCGGCACGCGTTCGATCTCCATGGCGGCTTCCTCGGGGCTGTGGGCCGAGGACTCCACCGGCGAGAGATCAAGCCCGAGGAAGACGTAGGAGTACTCGTCGGAGAACCCCGGCGAGTTGTAGAACTCGGCCAGCTTCTGCACCCGGCCGGCCCGCATGCCGACCTCCTCCTGCAGCTCTCGCTGCGCCGTCTCCTCGGGCGGCTCGCCCTCGACGTCTCGCTTGCCGGCCGGAATCTCAAGCAGGTCGGCGTCGATGGCGGCCCGGTACTGGCGCACCATGATCACCGTCCGGTCGTCGTCGACGGGGACGATCGACACCGCGCCCGGATGGTGCACGAGGTCACGCCCGAACTCCTCGCCGCCGTCGACCGACTGAAACGTGCCGCGACCGACCGAGATCAGCGACCCCGTATAGACGTGGTCCTCAGCGAGCTTGCGGAACCGGGTCAACCTGCAGCAGGCGCGGCTTGCGGCCCTCGGCCCGGGCCAGGGCGGCGCCGACGAGCTCCCGGAACAGCGGGTGGGCCCGGTTGGGGCGGCTCTTGAGCTCGGGGTGGGCCTGGGTGCCGATCCAGAACGGGTGGCTCGGCAGCTCGATGAACTCGACGAGGCGGTCGTCGGGTGACGCACCCGAGCAGCGGAGGCCGCCTTCCTCGAGACGGCTGCGATACCGCGGGTTGAACTCGTAGCGGTGGCGATGGCGCTCGTAGACGATCGATTCGCCGTAGGCCTGCTCGACCTGCGAGCCCGGGGCGAGCTTCGCCGGGTACACGCCGAGGCGCATGGTGCCGCCGTAGTCGACGACCTCGCGCTGCTCGTCCATCAGGTCGATGACGCGGTGAGGCGACTCGCTGTCGAACTCGGCCGAGTTGGCGCCCACCAGCCCACAGGCGTTGCGGGCGAACTCGATCACCATGAGCTGCAGACCGAGACACAGGCCCAGGCACGGGATCTCGTGCTCGCGGGCGTAGGTGGCGGCCGCGATCTTGCCCTCGATCCCCCGCCAGCCGAAGCCGCCGGGGATCACCATGCCGTCAAGGTCGTGCAGGCGTCCTTCGGCCAGCAGACCTTCGACCTCCTCGGCCTGGATCCATTCGACCTGGACGTCGGCGCCGTGGTGGTAGCCGCCGTGCTTGAGGGCCTCGACCACGGACAGGTAGGCGTCGGGGAGATTGACGTACTTGCCGATGAGCCCGATGCGGACCGGTGTCGTCGCCTGCTCGACACGGGCGACGAGCGACTCCCATTCGGTCAGATTCGGCGCGTGCTCATCGGCGTCGAAGCGCAGCAGTGAGCACACGTAGTCGTCGAGCCCCTCCTCGTGCAGCACCAACGGGATCTCGTAGAGGTTTCGGGCGTCGACGGCGCTCACCACGGCTTCGGACGGCACGTCGCACAGGAGCGAGATCTTGCGCTTCAGGCCTTCGGAGATCGGGCGGTCGCTGCGGCACACGATGGCATCGGGCTGGATCCCCCGGCTGCGGAGCTCGGTGACCGAGTGCTGGGTGGGCTTGGTCTTCTGCTCGCCCGACGGGCCGATGAACGGCACGAGCGTGACGTGCACGTAGCAGACGTTGTCGCGGCCGACGTCCTTGCGGAACTGCCGGATGGCCTCGAGGAACGGCAGGATCTCGATGTCGCCGACCGTGCCGCCGACCTCGGTGATCACGACGTCGACGTCGTCGGTGACGAGACGCAGGATGCGGTCCTTGATCTCGTTGGTGATGTGAGGGATCACCTGCACGGTGTCGCCGAGGTAGTCGCCGCGGCGCTCCTTGGCGAGCACCGTCGAATAGATCGAGCCGGTCGTCGCGTTGGAGTCGCGGTGCAGCGCCTCGTCGATGAACCGCTCGTAGTGTCCCAAGTCGAGGTCGGTCTCACCGCCGTCGTCGGTGACGAAGACCTCCCCGTGCTGGAACGGGTTCATCGTCCCCGGGTCGACGTTGATGTAGGGGTCGAGCTTCTGCATAGTGACCCGCAGTCCCCGGCTCTTGAGCAGACGGCCCAGCGACGATGCCGTCAGCCCCTTCCCGAGCGAACTGGCCACCCCACCAGTCACAAATATGTGTTTCGCCACGGGTTTTCACCGTACCCCACCCTCCCGGGCCAACAGGTGGACGGTCGACCGTTCCTCCTACCATGCGGGCCCAATGGCCGTTTGGGACAAGCACAAGCTGGCGGGCGAGCTGCCGCCTGAGATCGACCTCATCCTCCGTCAGCGGGTCAAGGCCAAAGTCGACCTGGCCAAGGTGCCTGCCGGCACCGAGGGCACAGTCCTCCTGGTGGATGGCTTCGCTTGGCGCCGCTACCGGGTGTTGTTCGACAACGGCGTCGAGGTCGGATTCCTCGACGGCCGCCACCTCGAGGCCGGCAAGAAGCCACTCCTCGAACGGCTGCGCCCCCGGAACCGCTAGGGGTCGATCCGGCCGGCTCGGTCGAGTGCCCGCAACGGCGGGACCTTGTCGATCAGCCGGGTGAACGAGCTCAGCTCGCCGACGACGTTGAGGACGGCGACCGCGACGAGCACGCCGACGCGCACGTCGAACGGGAACGAGAACACGACGCCCGCGCCCAACGCCGCGCCGATGACGTTGGCACCCGTGTCGCCGAGCATGAGCCGCTCACGAAGGTCGTCGACGAACAACGCCGCGGTGGAGCCGATGACGACGGCGACACCCTCCAGATAGTCGCCGTAGGTCGCGGTGGCGGCGAGGGCGACGAACGCGGGTACTGCGACCTTGGCGACCCGACCCGGCCGGCGGTCGAGCTGGTTGGCCAGGTTGGCGGCCAGGGCGATCAGGGCGGCGTCGGTCAGCACCCGGGCCGGGGCGTTGCCGTCGGTGGCGCCGGCCAGGACGATCGCCAGTGCCGCCCCGCCCACGAGCTTGATCCCGCCGGTCGTGAGGCGGCCGTGGGCAAGCTCGCCCACGTGTCCGCGGAAACCGCGGGCGTGGCCGCTGCCGATCAGGTCGTCGAGGAGACCGAGGAGGCCGAAGCCCAGGGTGGTGAACAGGACCAGACCGCGGGCCGGCGTCACCTGATGGCCGGCGCCAAATGAGGCAAGGATGTCCCTCGTCCCCTCCACGAACACGGCTGCGAGCACGACAACCAGTCCGGCGGCGGTTGCGACGCGGACCCCGCGGTAGTTCTCCCGAGCCAGGAGTGGGAGCTCGAGCACGGGGCGCATGAGGACGCGAAGGACGATGCCCGCGGCCAAGCCGGCCGCCGCGAAGCCGACGATGTCCCGGGCCGCGTCAGTCATCGGCGGCTGGCACTGACGCTCCGACCGGCGCGGGCAGGCACGACCGGCTCGAGGAGCTCCGGCGCGGGCTCCTGGGCGTCGAGGGCGAGCAGCGTCAGGTACGGCCCGAGGTAGAGGTACACGAGGGCGGTGATGACGACACCCGAGTCGTTGACCGCGAACCCCAAGAGGCCCGCGCCCAGGGCCGCAATCACACCGACGCGCAGGGACGACCCTCGGGGCAGGAGCCGTCCCAGCCGGCGCTCCCAGATCAGCAGGTACAAGAGGAAGGCGGCGATGATCGGCACGAGCCACGACCACACCGTTCCCCGCAAAACGCGGAGGTTGGTGCCAATCTTGCGAAGCACGGTCGTCATGAACGACGACCCCCCGCTCTGGTGGACATTGGTGAAGAGCTGGCCGAGGTGCGTCCGGGCCTGCGGCGGGCGCAGCACGTCGACGAGAAGAGCAGCGCCGAGCACCGCCACCGTGAGTGCAGCCAGGACGGCGATCGTCTTCACCGAGATGCGTCGACCGCTGAAGGCGACGAGTGTCAGACCAATGACCGGGACGAGGGTCAGGATCCCACCCACGTCGCCCCCGAGAGTCGGGGCGCCGTCGATGATGATCAGCAGGATGAGGAAGCCCGTCACCGTCAGAAGCGCTTCACGTCGCCTCGGCGCGTACTGCAGGTGGATGGCGGCGAAAAGGATGCCCGTCGCCGACAGCACTGCGAACGCCGGGTTGCCGATCCCGAAGAATCGAGCGGCCGTTTGCGGTGAGTAGCCGAGCACGCTGTTCACCTGCAGCCGGGCCCCAGTGGCCACGTCGATCATGAGTACGACCGCCGTGAAGCCCATCACCCATGCCAGAGGGCTGAGTGGATGCCTACGGGCACGACCGGCCAGGGCGACGATGATGGCGTCGACGCCGAACATGACGGGGAGCGAAGCGGCGCCATTGAGGGGCAGCGCCTTCACGAGGAAGGTGGCGACAGGAAGGGCGGCGATCGCCAACACGCCGTAGCGCAGGAACGGCTCGCTGCGGCCGGCCTCCCTCCGTGAGAGCAGGAACGCGGCTACCAGGTACACAGCGGCGTGCAGGATGACGAGGCCGAGCGCGATCCCGGGATAGATCGAGTCGCGTGTCGTGCCGTCGCGGTCGAGGCTCGCCAGTCGGCCGAGGTCGACGGAACCCTCGTGGTACCGCAGCGGATGACCGACCATGCCGTCGGGCACGGGAACTCCGAGTGAGTCCAAGACCATGGGCGCCACATCCGTGAGCGTGACCAGGCCGAGGCGGTGGGTCGACTCCGACTGGATGTAGCCCTTGACGACTCCCGCGCCCGATGCAACAACGGGCGTCAGGTGCCATTTCTGACCGGGCGGGACGACGGAGACAACCAGGAGGAGCGTGCGGGGCGGGAGACTCCGCTCAACCTGCCCGAGGATTTCGTCGGTGTGAATCAACGCCTGGCGATCGGCTCGTGACGCCACCGCAGAGAGGGCGTCGCGACGTACGGCCGCGGCCCGCTCGACGTCGCCCGTGTCGACGACGACGAGATCGGCGCCCTGCAGTGCTGTCGTGGTCTCGGCGACGATCTTGTCCGCCGCCCCTTTGACACCGAAGGGACTGGAGGGGTCGTCGACGAGCACGTCGCCCGGTTCGACCGCGCCGTGGTCGACCGCACTCGCGCCGTTCATGACTGCGACCGCCGCGGGGCGCGACACCACAGGTTGGCGCCCGTCGACGGCGCCGATGTCGGCGTTGCCGACCGCAGCGGTCTTCCGGCCCGCATGGCCCATCGCCTCACCCAGGGCCCCCGGCAGGCTTGACAGGTGCTTCCCCTGGTTGGCCCGCACCGTCGCCGGCCCGTCGACCACGACGACCTCGCCGGCGATCGGCCGACCGACCCGCCGAGCCAGAGCCTCGGCCGCCGTCCCGTTCTCCAGCGGAGCGCCGGCATCGTAAGCGCCTCCGCCGATGCCCGATGCGGCGACGCGATCACCCGCACCGAGGGTGGCGTACCCCTCGGCGATCGCCGGATCGTGTGACAGGGTGCGGACGCTCATGGCCGCCACTGCGCCGCCGCGCACGAGCCGGTCGAGGTTGGGCAGGCTTCCTTTACCGACGTCGGACCAGGCCAACCCCGGCATCCCGAACACGACGACCTTGTCAGCGCGTGCTGTTGATGCCACGCTCGTCGGCTCCCAGCGGCTCCCCGACCACAGGGCCAGCGCCAGGGCAAGGACGGTGACCGCGACGATGACCGCCTTCCGCAGCGTGGACGAGGTCAGCCGGGACCAGAGGACGCGCACCACATCGACGCCCTGGGCGGCGCGGTGGGCGAAGCCGCGCGGCCCCCGCCCGGTGTGGCGGTGCTCCATCACGACCGGTACCTCGAGCACGCGGGCGCCGGCCCGGACAGCGTCGATGTTGAGCGCCGTCTCCAGGCCGAATCCCGGGGCCAAATCGACCGATCGCAGCACCTCGGCCCGCACGGCTCGCTGCCCCGAGAGCGGAGACTCGGGTCGCCAGCCCGTCGCCCGGGCCGCACCTGCCGCCGAGAGATCGCGGACGAGACCGAAGCCGCCGCGCCCGCCCGCGGCCGGAAGGACGCCGATCGTCATGTCGGCCGCGCCATTCAGCACCGGTCCGAGCAGGGTGCGCGCCGCGGCGGCGCTGGCACCGACGTCTCCGTCGATCAGGAGATAGACGTCGGCGTCGGGCGTGTGCTCGATGGCGGCGGAAACCGCGCCACCCTTTCCCCGGTTGCGCGGCAGCTGCAGGGCGGTCGCACCCGCGGCCCGAGCCTCGGCCGACGTGTCGTCGTGGGATGCGTCGTCGACGACGAGCACCCGGTCGACTTCGGACAGCCCGAGGAGGGCGGCGACGGTGGGCCCGATCGTCGCCGCTTCGTTGCGCGCCGCCACGACAGCCACAACGGTCACGCCTGGCCCTCCGAGGGGATGCCCTTGAACTCGGGCGCCCGCGCCGCCCACTGGAGGCCGGCGTACACGGCGACCGCGAGTGCGGCCCCGACGACGGCCGTGAGCGCCGCTTCGGCGCGCGTCGACGAGGGAAGCAGTTCGACAACGAGTCGAGCCGCGCCGTAGGCGGCGCCTGCACACACCATGCTGCGCACCAGTGCGACGCCGACCGGGAGAGAACGGCGGATGCGGTGGCCGAGAAGCACCAGGAGCGCAGCTGCCCCGGCCACCATCGCCGTGGAATACGCCAGCCCGAGGACGACGACGCGGTTGTCACCCGAGCTCCGTGCGAACCACCAGACCATCAGCCCGCAACCAAGCGCCGTCAGACCGACGGCGACCAGCGTCGGCGTGCGCGTGTCGTCGGCGGCGTAGGAGGCCCGGGTGAGCAGCTGCAGCGCCGACCAGCCGATGAGACCGACGGCGTAGGCGGCGACGACGCGCGCCACCAGCTGTCCGCCGGCGGCATTGAGGGCACCGACCTGCATGACCTCGAGCACTGGCCTCGCCAGGGCGGCCATGAGCGCGGTGGCGGGAAGCACGAGGAAGGCGACGAATCGCACGCCGTCGGTCACGGTGCCGGAGAACCGGGCCCAGCGCTCGGCCACGGCGTCAGACGACAGGCGCGGGAACAGCGCCGTCATGATGGGCTGGGCGAGGATGGCGTACGGCAACAGGAAGAACGTGTAGGCGATCTGGTAGGCGACGACGCCGCCGGCGACCCGGTTGGCCAGCACGAGGGTCACCGCGATCAGCAGCTGGTTCATAGCAAGGAAGCCGACGGCCCACGCGCCGGGGCGGGCCAGGGCGCGCACCGCCGGATGGCGCGGGTCCCAGTGGGGGCGGACGCGCAAGCCGGCGCGCCACGCGGCGACGAAGGACACCGCCGTCATCGCCAGCACACCGCTAGTGGTGCCGATGGCCAACACGAGCCGTTCGCCGACGCTGAGGCCGAGACCACCGCCCGACCCGTGCAGCGCCCAGAAGGCGCCCATCGTCGCGATCACGATGACGTTGTTGGCGACGGGCGCGAAGGCGGGCGCCGTGAACTTGCGAGCGCCGTTGAGCAGCGCGGTGGCCACCGCTCCTGCCGCGTAGAGCAGCAGTTGAGGCAGGAAGAACCAGAGGAGGAACGACCCGAGTGCGACCTCCTGGCGACGTACGCCGGGATCGGACACGGCAACCGTGAGCAGGCGCATGATCAACGGCCGCAGGAGGAGCCCGATCGCCAGTACGGCCCCGAGGGCGACGAGGCACACTCCGAGGACGGCGCCCGCCACGTGCTCGGCGTCGTCGCGCTGGCCGGCGTCGATGAAGCGGACGAAGGTCGGGACAAGCACTGACGAAAGAAGGCCGGCGGCCAACAGCTCGAACAGGATGTTCGAAACCAGGTTCGACGTCTGGTACGTGTTGCCGAGGAACGTCGTGCCAAGTGCGGCGCCCACGGCGATGACGCGCACGAACCCGGTGACGCGCGAGGCCACGTTGCCGGCGGTGATCGACGCCGTGGACCGTAGGAGGCCGGCGTCGAGGTCGACGGCCTGCTCGTCTGTCACCGACGCGTTCAAGGCGTTGACGGCGTTTCGGGGAGAAGCCGCTGGGCGCCGGGACCGACGCCGTAGTGGTTGGGCGGCTGCTTGCCGATGTCGCGAAGGGCGAGCACGGCGGCGGCCTGCCCGATGAACGACTCGAGGTTGTCGACGGTCGAGATGCGCGACGCCGTCTCCGGGTGACGGAGGATGACACCGACGAACACGTCGCGCCCTCCGGGCGTGTCCCGGCCGGCCTCGGCCGCGATCACAGGCGTGTCGTTGAGGGCCAGCTGGGTGACGAACGGCATGGTCATCGTTTCGTCGTCGAGGCGGGCGCCCGCCCCCGAAATGATCACCGCCCGCGTTCCACGAACGGGGATGGTGTCCAGCCCGAACGTGGGCGTGGACGACGAGGTCGACGCCGGTACGGGTGGCGCCTCGTAGTCAAGGAAGCCGCCCTGGTGGAGCGCGGCGATGATGCCGGTTGGATCGCTGCCGCGGTCCAGGGCCTCCGCCAGCTTCGAGAGGGCGGCGGCACGTGCGATGTCGGGCGTGGCGTCGGGAATGGCGATGGAGGCGGCGAGCGCGGTGGCGTCGCCTTGGCTATTCAGATTGAGCTTGTCCGTCAGCCAGAGGGTGCCTTCGACGTTCGCCCCGGCCGTGGCCAGCTGCGACCTCAGGTCCGACACGGACTTGCGATCGATGCCGTTGACCCCGACGAGCAGCACAGGCACGTTCTGCAGCTGGTCGGAGAGAAGCTCGGTGCGGCCCTGGTCAGCGAACTTGTTCCAGGTGGCGATCTGGGCCGAGAGCCGGTCGTTATCCGAGCGCGTCTTGCGGTCGGCGGCCTCGACGCCGTCGAGGCGGTTCCGGAGCTGATCGACCGTCACGCGATCGATGACCGTCGCGCCCATGATCACCCCGACGCCGAGGGCCAGGAACACGGCCACCAACGACACCACGTGATACCTGAGGTTGAGCACGGTTCGTTACCGCCCGAGGACGAACCAGAACCCGCGCAGGACCAGACGCAGGGGTTCAGCCACCATCACCATGACGAGCATGGCGAACAACGCGGCGCCGACCAGAAAGACCATGTCGCTGCGTCGGAGCTGTGTGCGGTACAGCCGGTTCACGCCCTTGGCGTCCACGAGCACAGGGCCGACCTTCAGCCGGACAAGGAACGTCGACGCCATGCCCGCCCGACCCTTGTCGAGGAACTCCACCACCGACGCATGCGTCCCCACGGCGACGATCAGCTCGGCGCCCTTCTCGTAGGCGAGGAGGAGGGCGATGTCCTCGCTCATCCCGGCCGCCTCGAACACGAGGTAGTCGCGACCCTGCTGTTCCAGACGCTGGGCGCCCGGCGCGTGGCCGCCCGGATAGGCGTGCACGATGAGCTCGGCGCCGGTCTCCAGTGCGCGCTCGGACACCGAATCGAAGTCGCCGATGATGATGTCCGGGCGGTAGCCGGCCTCGAGCAGGGCGTCCGCTCCCCCATCGACGCCGATGAGCACCGGGCGCATGTCGCTGATGTAGCTCCGCAGCGCAGCTAGGTCGGCTCGGTAGTCGAGGCCCCGGACGACGACGAGGACGTGACGGTCGCGAAGATCGACGGCGACGTCGGGCAGGTTGGGCGAGTCGGTCAGCAGGTGGCGTTCTTGGCGGAGGTACTCGAGGGTGTTCTCGGCGAAGCGCTCGAGCTCGTCACCGACGGCGCGCTTGGCGGCCTCGAGCTTCTCCTCCAGCGACTGCAAGGTCTGTGGGACACCCTTGGCGATGACATCGTCGCCACGCTTGATCTCGGCACCGTCGACGCGCAGCACCTGCCCGTCGCGCACCCGCTCCATGATCTCGCGGCCCACATCGTCGATGAGCGGGATGCCCGCGGCGGCGACCAACAGCGGACCGACGTTCGGATAGCGGCCCGAGATCGACGCCGCGGCGTTGATGACGGCGCCCGGCCGGGCCTCGACGAGCTCCTCGGCGGCGATTCGGTCCAGGTCTTCGTGGTCGATGACGGCGATGTCGCCCGGATGCAGGCGACGGGTGAGGCGTTTGGTGCGGGCGTCGACACGCGCCGGTCCCACGACCGACCGATCCGAGTCCGCGGGCCGTCGCTGGGCGGCCATCAGTGGCTCCGCTGGCGCGACGCGGCGGCGAGCAGCTCTTCGGCATGGCCACGGGCGGCCGCGCTCGCCGGCTGGCCCGACAACATGCGGGACAGCTCGATGACGCGCTCGCCTTCGCGCACAACCTGGGCCGAGGCGATCGTGCGTCCGTCCTTCTCCTCTTTGGTGACGGCGACCTGCTCGTCGGCGAAGGCCGCCACCTGAGGGAGGTGCGTGACGACCAGCACCTGGTGATCGTCGGCGACGGCCGCGAGGGCCCGCCCGACCGCCACTGCCGCCTCTCCCCCGACACCGGCATCGACCTCGTCGAAAACGAGCGTGGGTGGGCCCTGGGTGAGGACCAGTCGCACCGCGAGCATGGCGCGCGCCAGCTCGCCACCGGACGCCGTCTTGGCGAGCGGGAGAAGCGGTTCGCCCGGGTTCGGCCCCAGCAGGAACTCCACGTCGTCAGCCGGATCCTCGCCGCCCACCGAGACGTCGAAACGGGCGCCGGCCAGCGCCAGTTCCTGCAGGCGACCCTCGACCGCCGTCGCCAGTGACGGGGCGGCGCGGCGGCGGGCGTCAGCAACCGTGCCGGCGATCGCCTGCACCTGGGCCTGCGCATCGGCGCGCTCGCGATCGAGCGTCAGTGCGCGCTCATCGTGCTTTACCAACTCGTCGAGCCGGCTGCGTGCTTCCACCGTGTAGGCCATCACGTGGGACAGCGTTTCACCGTACTTGCGGCGGACGTCCGCCAGTAGTCGACGGCGGGCCCGCACGGCCTCCAGGCGCTCGGGGTCTTCGGCGATCTGCTCAGCCGCGTGTCGAAGCTCGGCGGCGATGTCGGTGACGTCGGCACTCACCGCCCGCAGTCGAGCCTCCATGGCTGTCCACACGCCGCTCCCAGCCAGGGCGGCGAGCGCGGTGCCGAGGGCATCGACGGCCCCGGCCTCGTCGGTGAGCGCCGCGTGGGCCGCCCATCCGGCATCCCTGTTGGCCTGGGCGCCGGCCAGCGCCTCCTCCTCGGCCTCGAGCGCCTGCTCCTCGCCGGCGTCGGAGATCCCCGCGGCGTCGATCTCCGCGAGCTGGAACCGCAGAAGATCCAGCTCGCGTGCCCGGGCCCGGGGGTCGCCGCCGAGGGCGGCGAGCGCGGCGTCGATCTGGACAACGGCCTGTCGGGCCGCGACCAGCGGTGCCAGGTCGATGCCGCCGAAGAGGTCGAGGGCGTGGCGCTGGGCGGCGGTCGCCAGCAGCGACTGGTGGGCGTGCTGACCGTGCAGGTCGACGAGCTCGGCGCCGATCGACGCCAGCTCACCCGCCGTCGCCATACGTCCGTCGACGTAGGCCCGAGAACGCCCGCGGGCCGGCACGACGCGAGTGAGCACCCGCTCGTCATCATCGACCACAAACCGGCCCTCGACGCGCGCTTCGTCGGCACCCCTGCGTACGAGCACGCCGTCGGCCCGTCCGCCGACCAGCAGCTCGATCGCTTCGACGAGAAGCGTCTTCCCGGCCCCCGTCTCGC
>JAFAUA010000449.1 GCA_019243595.1 Acidimicrobiia bacterium | reverse complement strand
GCCGGCTACCGGGTGGTGGCGCCTGATCAGCGGGGTTACTCGCGGCGCGCCCGGCCCGAGGGCGTTGTCAACTACGAGGTCCAGCATCTCGTCGCCGACGTCCTCGCCATCGCCGACTGGCTCGGCGGCCACCAGTTCCACCTCGTTGGCCACGACTGGGGCGCGGCGGTGGCGTGGGCCGTGGGCGGCACGCACCAGGAGCGCCTTCGGACGCTGAACATCGTCTCGGTGCCCCATCCCAAGGCGTTCGCCATGGCGCTCGAGAGCAAGGAGCAGCAGGACCGGTCGTCGTACATCACCGTCTTCCGGCAGGAGGGAAAGGCCGAGGAGCTGCTTTCCGAGGACGACTTCATGCGTCTCCGGGTGATGCTCACCGGTGCCGGCTCGCCCGAGGACGCCGAGGAGTACGTGCGGGTCCTGAAGGCGCCTGGCGCCCTCACAGCGGCGCTGAATTGGTACCGGGCGATGAAGCCCGGTCTCGTCGGCGACATCGGTGCCGTCACGGTGCCGACGATGTTCGTGTGGAGCACCAATGACCCGGCCCTCGGTCGCGAAGGCGCCGAGGCAACCGGCCAGTTCGTCGACGGTCCCTATCGCTTCGAGATCCTCGAGGGCATTAGCCACTGGATCCCCGAGCAGGCGGCCGATGAGCTGAACCGGCTCCTGCTCGAGCACATCTCCAGCGCCGCTTGACGCCAGCGAGGGATTGCCTTCCAGCCGTTCGCTCTATATAGTCGATCAACTCAGTAGAGTTTACTGACAAACTCGAAATACTTTTACAGAGCGGGGAGTCTCGGGGTTATGCGGATCGTGCAGCGGCGCGCCAGCGCCGCGGTCGTTATTGGTGTCCTCTTTGCGTTGGTACTAGCCGCGTGCGGCGGAGGCGGCTCGAAGAAGCTCGCCGCAAAAGCACTGCCCACGACGACGTCGTCGACGCCCGATTCGTCGACGTCGTCGACCGCCGTTGCCGGAAATACCACGACTACGGCAGCCCCGGCGGCATCGCACGGCGCGGCCGTTCACGTGCCTCGCGCCGTCACGGGCCCGCCGCCGACCGCGAAGCCGGGCGCCGCTCCGGTGACGGTGCACCTCGGATTCCTGACAAACCTGACGCACGCCTCGGCCATCGTCGGGGTGCAGACGGGCATCTTCAACGTCGCGCTCGGCCAGAACCACGTGCAGACGACGCTGTTCAACGCCGGGCCCGACGAGGTCACCGCCCTGTTCTCCGGTGCCCTCGACGTCGCCTACATGGGCCCGAACCCGACCATCAACGGCTTCGTTCAGTCGCACGGTCAGGCGATCAGGGCGATCGGGGGCGCCACGAGCGGTGGCGCCGCACTCGTCGTCCAGCAGAACATCAACAGTGCCCAGGACCTCAAGGGCAAGAAGGTGGCGTCGCCGCAGCTGGGCAACACCCAGGACGTGGCGCTGCGTTACTGGTTGAAGCAGAACGGCCTCAGCACTGACCAGCAGGGCGGCGGGGATGTCTCCGTGGTCCCCCAGGACAATGCCCAGACCCTGCAGACCTTCAAGGCCAACCAGATCCAAGCGGCCTGGGTCCCGGAGCCGTGGGTGACGCGCCTGGTGCAGGACGGTGGCGGCAAGGTCCTGGTCGACGAACGAAGCCTGTGGGACAACGGGCAGTTCGTCACGACGGACATCGTCGTGCGCACCGCCTTCCTGAACGACCACCCGGACGTCGTCCGCGACATCCTCGTCGGACAGTTCAAGGCGAACCAGTTCCTGCAGCAGTACCCGTCGGATTCGCAGACGATCGTCAACAACTTCATCGGGCAGGCGACCGGGAAACCTCTGTCACCAGGGACGGTCGCTGCGGCCTGGGGGAACATGCAGTTCACCAACGACCCCATTGCCCGCTCGTTGGCGATCGACGCCCAGCACGCCCAGGCGGTCGGTCTGCTCGACCCGAGCGTCAAGCTGGACGGGATCTACGACCTGCGCCTCCTGAACGACGTCCTCGCCCAGTTCGGTCAGCCGCCGGTGGCCGCCGGGTAGCGCCGCCTAAGCCTCCGGCAGGGTGATCCCGTCGTCGGCGGCCTTCTTGGCGACCGCCTGGGGGAAGAGGTTCTGGACGAGAAAGATGTCGCGGATCATCACGTAGTCGGGCGCGAGCACCTTGGCGTAGCGCTCGAAGTACATGAGCTGCTTGGTGACGAGGACGAGCTCCTTGGGAGACTGAGCGCCGAACTGCTCGGCCATGTCCAGCTGCTGCTTCATCAGCTCGCCGAGACTGACCTCACCGATGGTGAGGCTGAGCATCGGCTCCATGACCAACTTGATCTGCTCGGCCACGACCGCGTCTTCGCCGATCGACTCGGGGACGATGCCGAGCTTCTTCCACGCCCGCACGATGCGCGTGAAGTCGTTGTCGATCATCATCGTGAAAATGGCATCGCGCATGGCCTCGCGGTACTCCTGGGGCAGCTCGCCCATGATCCCGAAGTCGAGGTAGGCGGCCCGGTCGTCCTCGAGTAGCCAGAGGTTGCCGGCGTGCACGTCGCCGTGGAACGGACCGTGGTTGAGGGCGGCCTCCATCCACACCTTCACGCCCCGCCGCAGCATGAGTTCGCCGTCGATACCTCGCCGCTCGACCTCCTGGAAGTCGTCGAGAGGGGTGCCGTACATGCGCTCCATGGCGACGACGCGCGGGCCGCAGTAGTCCCAGTAGACCTCGGGCGCCGTCACCCACTTGTTGTCGCCGTAGAAGGGGATGTTGTCGCGGAACTTCGATTGCCGGTACGCCTCGAGCGCCGAGTTCAGCTCCTGGTTGGTCACCGCGTGCAGGTCCTCGATGACGCCCTGGGTGTTGGCCAGGCGGCCGGCCTTGGTGCGCATCAGCAGCTTGGCGATGCGGTACATGATCCGCAGGTCGCGGTTCATGCGGGCCTTGATGTCGGGGCGCTGCACCTTGAGCACGGCCTGGCGTCCGTCAAGGAGCACACACGCGTGTACCTGGGCGATCGACGCCGCCGACAGAGGCTTGTCCTCGAACGACCGGAAGATCTGGTTCACCGGGCGGCCCAGGTCCTCGCAGATGATGCGACGCGCCGTCTCCGGCGGGAACGGCGGCACCTCGTCGAGGAACCGCAGACAGGCGTCGGCCAGAGGTCGGGGGAACAGGCCGGGGGAGGAGGCGATCAGCTGCCCAAGCTTGACGAAGGTCGGCCCGAGCAGTTCAAAGGCCTGCACGAGACCCTCGGACAGCTCGGTCGCCCACGAGCGGCCGCGCTTGATGACAACGCGGGCCAATGTGCGGATCAGGACGAGAACGAAGACGAGCCAGATCTCGACCATGTGCCGGACTTCCCGGAGGCCGAACGAGGTCAGTGAGGGGGCGTCGACCTCGAGGGCGGCGGCCGGTGGGCCGTCCGCGTACGGGCCTCGGAACGAAACGGGGTGCTTGACCTCAGCGGGGATGGTCTCGGGTACTGCGTCGACGCCGTCGATGCTGTCGGCCGGATCAGGGATCGCCACGGTGTCAGACTGCCATTGATGCTCCTGGTCTCGCCTCCGCTCCGCTCCGGCTCGCTCGGAGTTAACCCGAGCCGATGACACTCAGTGCCGAGCAACAGGAGTTCCGCGCCGCCGTCCGCCAGTTCGCCGAGAACAAGATCGCCCCCCGGGCCGCCGAGCTCGACCGCACTGCGACCTACTCCTGGGACAACTTCGCCGACTGCCGGGCGATGGAGCTTCCGGCCCTCGGGATCCCCGTCGAATTCGGCGGCTCGGGCGCCGACAGCACGACCCAGGCGATCATGGTCGAGGAGCTGGCCCGGGTGTGCGCGTCGACGGCGCTGACGATCCTCATCTCCCGGCTGGCGACCATCCCCATCCTCAACCGGGGCTCCGACGAGCTCAAGCGGCGGTACGTCCCCTTGATCGCGTCGGGTGAGAAGCAGGGCTCGTACTGCCTGTCGGAACCCGGAGCCGGCTCCGACGTGGCGTCGATGCAAG
>JAFAUA010000094.1 GCA_019243595.1 Acidimicrobiia bacterium | reverse complement strand
CCTAGGGCTTCCAGCGGTCGCCGCGGCGGGACCACGGGTTGTCGTCGTCCGACATGGGCAGCGCCACACGTGCTGAACACGTCGTCTTCACCTCGTCGCCGACCTTGAGGGTGACGTCCAAGGAGACCCAGCCGCAGCGCGCATCATCGACCTCGGCGCCGGTCACCACACCGGTGAACACCATGGTGTCGCCGGGGAACACGGAGCCCTTCATCCGGAAGCGCATGCGACCCAGCCGCCCGGGCGCGCCCGTCCAGTCGGTCACGTAGCGCTCGAACCACGCGGCCTGGTTGGGGGCGTTGAGGAAAATGTCTTTGACGCCGTTGCGCTCGGTCGCGAAGTGGTAGTCGTGGTGCTGCGGACGCCAGTCGCGGGTGGCCAGGGCGCCCAAGACCACCGTCGTCGCGTTGACGTCGTAGGACAGCGGGTTGAGCTCGAGCCCTTCCTTTACGTCACTGAACAGCAGGGGGCTCACCGGCGGTACCCGAACCCGGTCCACGACTCCACACCGACCAGGTCCCCGTTCTGGTTGCGGTACTCCACGTCGATGTCCCAGAAGCGTCCCGTGCCGAGCTTGGTCGTCTTCTCGTCGCTCACCGAGCGCAGGACCTGGCGGGTCGACAGCACATCGCCCGGACGCACGGGCTCGTAGAACGTCAGCGAGTTGTCGCTCATCACCGCCTCGGGCAGCTCGAAGCGCTCCTTCATGTCGAAGTGCACCTGGAGCGGCAGGGCCTGCTTGGTCCGTCCCGGCGCCCAGTGGTGGGGACGGAACCAGGTCGACAGCATCGTGGGCGGGGCGATCGGCCCGCCCGTGAGCTCGTCGGCCACCGCGTCGTCCCAGAACAGCGGGTTGCCGTTCTCGACCGAGGCGGCCGACGTCCAGATGTAGCCCCGCTCGACGGGGAAGTCGCCCGTCTCCTCGTACTGGACCTTGCCGATCAGCTCGGCGACGTCGGCGGGAAGCTCGCTCACCGGCCCGACCCCGCGAGGACGTAGCCAACCTGCCGGAAGGTGCCGTGCTCGTCGTCGGACGTCTCGACGAACGCGCCCCGCGCCGCGTACTGCGGGTCGTTGACGACTTCGGGCACCGACAACACGGGAGCGACGCACGTGTCCGCCGGCCCCAGCTCGGCGACCCACTCGTCGCGGGGCCGGGTACGGAACACCTTCACCAGCTCGGTGCGTATCTCGTCCTGCACGTCGTCGTCGGTCTGGTGCTCGATCCACTTCTCGAGTCCGACGAGCCGGCAGAGGTTGGCCCAGAAGCGAGGCTCGATGGCGGCCACCGACAGCCACCGCCCGTCGGCGCAGCCGTAGACGTCGTAGCAGGCGTAGCGGCCGGTGAGCATGCCGTGCCGGGGTCCCGGAACGACGTCGACCGCCAGGTACTCGTCGACGGCCAACGCCATGAGGGCGAGCACGCCGTCGGCTGCGGAGACATCCAGGTACGCCCCGTCACCCGTGCGCTCCCGGCGCACGAGAGCAGCGAGGATCGACATCACGGCGTGCATTCCCCCTCCGGCGCTGTCGGCCACCGTCGCCCCCGGGATCGGTGGGCACATGTCCGGCCCTCGTCCGGACACATCGAGGAACCCGCCGATCGCCAGATAGTTGAGATCGTGGCCGGCCCACTGGGACCGGGGTCCGTCCTGGCCGTAGCCCGACGTCGAGCAGTACACGATCGACGGCTTGCGCGCCTTCAGCGCCTCGTACCCGATCCCCAACCGGTCGACGACGCCCGGCCGGAAGCTCTCGATGACGACGTCGGCCGACTCGACCAACGACAGGAACTCCGACATGCCCTCGTCGGCCTTCAGGTCGATGCCGACCCGCTCCATGCCCCGGTGGGCGCTGTAGGCGTAGAACGGCGGCTCGATCTGCAACCCGGCCGGTGCGCCCACCTTGACGACCCGGGCTCCGTAGTCGGCAAGCCACCGCGACGCCCGCGCTGCCGGCCCGACCGTCGACAGATCGAGGACGGTGATCCCGTCGAGAAGGCCCACTAGAAGTTCTTGG
>JAFAUA010000060.1 GCA_019243595.1 Acidimicrobiia bacterium | reverse complement strand
GCGGGGATCGACACCGCCGGGTGGCCGGTCATGTTGGCGGGGATCGTCAGACGGCCGGTGTCGAAGGGGTTGACCAACTCGTCACCGACTTTCGACGGCACCGGACCCTCGGCGTTGAACGCCTCGTACGGGTTCGTCGCGCAGATGACCATGTCGACCTGGTCGAAGAGATCGGCCATCGCTTCGTTCATGTCGACGCGGAACCCCTCGAGACGCGCCGCGTGCTCGGCGCGGTACATGTCGGCGAAGCCCATCCCCATCCCCAGCTCGTCGGTCAGCTCGCCGACCCGGTCGGGAAGGAACTTGTGCAGCAGGTTCAGGGCTCCCGGTAGCCCCGCCATGGCCCACACCGGTCCCGGCTGGGGGAACGCAATCCGCACGTCGACCTGGCGCAGGCCGGCCGCCTTGATCAGCGACTCGGCGAAGTCAAGCACGATGGCCTCGACCTCGGGGTGCACGACGGTTCCACCCAGCGTCGGGTCGACGGCGACCCGCAGACCGGACAGGTCGTGGGTGCCCAAGCCCGCCTCCCAGCCCTCGACGCGCGGCAGGCTGTGGGGGTCGCGGGGGTCATAGCCGTTGCAGACGTCGACCCAACGGGCCGAGTCACGTACGGAGCGAGCCAGGGAGCCGAAGGTGACCGTCAGGGGCTCGATCTCGGCGTAGGGACCGCGGGGCACGCGGCCGTAGGTCGCCTTGAGACCGAAGAGCCCCGAGTAGCCGGACGGAATGCGGATGGACCCACCACCGTCGCCGCCGCTGGCGATCGGGACGAGCCCGCCTGCGACTGCCGCCGCCGAGCCGCCCGACGATCCACCTGGCGTCCGCTCCAGGTTCCACGGGTTGCGCGTCGTGCCGTTGAGCTTGGTCGACGTGTAGTTGACGAAGCCGATCTCGCTGGCGGTCGTGAGGCCCACGAGCACGCCGCCCGCACCTCGGACGCGGGCCACCTGCGTGCCGTCGACGTCGGCGACGTCGTCCTTGAAGAGCAGCGAGGCCTCCGTAAACGGCCATCCCTTGACCCGCTCGAGCTCCTTGATGCCCATGGGCACCCCGCCGAACGGCAGGGAGACGTCCGCGTTGCGGGCCGCGTCCCGCGCCGCGTCGACGTCGAGATACGAGAAAGCGTTCAGGTCAGAACGGTCAATCGCGGCGAGCGACGCGTCGAGGGCCTCGAGCGGCGAAAGCTCCTTGGCGCGAAAGGCGTCGACGAGCGCACACGCGTCGCCAAGCCACGGGGTGTCTGCCATGGGGTCACCCTAGAGTCCGTCGCTGTATGGACGCCGCCGAGTTCATGGGGCTCGAGCCCACCGCCGACTCGCACCGATGGCGGCTGCCGGTCACCAAGCAAATCACCAGCGGGATAGGCGCCCTGTTCGGCGGCGTCGGGCTGGGCGCCGCCGTGGAAGCGATGGAGCGCCACACCGGCCGCCCGCTGGTGTGGGCAACCGCGCAGTACCTCTCGTTCACGCGGCCGCCGTCGATCCTCGACGTCGAAGTCGTCGACGCCGCGGCCGGCCACAAGACCAGCCAGGTGCGCGCGACCGGACACGTCGGTGACCTCGAGATCCTCACGGTCAACGCGGCGATGGGCAAGCGCGACTTTCCCGGCGAGGGGCAGTGGGCGGAGATGCCTGACGTGCCTCCCCCTGGCGATTGCCCCTCGCGGGTGATGGAGCCGCGCATGGAGGGCCGCCTGGCGTCGCGCTGGGAGATGCGCATCGCACGGGGCCGCGGTCCCGAAGAGTTTCCCGGTCCGCCGGGCGACGGCCGCGCCGCACTCTGGGCCCGCATCCCCGGGCTCGAGGTGTCGTCGACGTCGCTGTCGATCCTCGGCGACATGGTGCCGTTCGGCATCAGCCAGGCCCTCGGCATGCGCGCCGGTGGCAACAGCCTGGACAACACGATCCGCGTCGTGCAGTTGGTGCCGACGGACTGGATGCTGATCGACGTCCGCATCCACGCCGTGCTGCACGGGTTCGGCCACGGCTTGGCCCACATCTGGGCGCAGGACGGCACGCTGCTCGCCACCGCCAGCCAGTCGGCGATGGTCAGAGCCTTCCGAGAGGAGCCTCCCCGTGAGTGACGCACCGCGTTGGGGTCTGACGATCCCGTTCGACGGCGTACCGCTGCACGAGCAGAAGCAGTGGATCGAGGACGTGGTCGCCGCCGGCTACACCGACCTGTGGTCGAGCGAGGCCGGCAGCACCGACGGCTTCACGCCGCTCGTCCTGGCGTCGCAATGGGCGCCGGCGGCGCGCCTCGGCGTCGCCATCGTCCCCGCCTTCACCCGAGGCCCGGGTCTCATGGCAATGTCGGTAGCGGCCATGGCCGAGACGGCGCCCGGCCGCTTCGCCTTCGGCATTGGCACCTCGTCCGACGTCATCGTCGAACGCTGGAACGGCATCCCCTTCGACGAGCCGTACAAGCGGACTCGCGACATGGTCCGCTTCCTGCGCAAGGCGCTGACGGGCGAGAAGGTCGACGAGAAGTACGACACGTTCACAGTGAAGGGCTTCCGGCTCGGCCGCCCGCCCGAGGTGCAGCCGCCGATTCTCGTCGGCGCCCTGCGGAAGGGAATGCTGAAGCTCGCGGGTACCGAGGGCGACGGCGCCATCATCAACTGGCTGTCGGCCGACGACGTGAAGCAGGTCGTGCCCTACCTCGGGGACGGCAAGGAGGTCGTGGCCCGCATCTTCGTGTGCCCGTCCGAGGACGCCGACGCCGTGCGCAACATGGGCCGCTACGCCATCTCGGCGTATCTCAATGTGCCCGTGTACAAGGCATTCCACGAATGGCTCGGGCGCAGCGACGACCTGGGCGGCATGTGGGAGGCGTGGGCGGCGGGGGACCGTAAGGCTGCGGTGAAGGCCATCCCCGACCACGTGGTTGACGACCTCATCGTCCATGGCTCGCCCGCCGAGTGCCGGGCCCACGTGCAGCGCTACGTCGACAACGGCGTCACCACACCCGCCCTGGCCATCTTCGCCATGGGCGACGCCCGCCAGGCCGCCCTCGACCTGGCCCCGCACTAACTCGCGAAACCCCAGGTCGCTCCCCTAAAACGGACAAATCCGCCATTCGCGGGGGAGTGCTTGCTACAGTGAGCGCTTCCCCATGCGTACCCGTTTCTCTTCGCGCGCGCTCGCGGCCGTCCTGGCGATGTCTGGGCTGGCGACGTTGCGGGCCATCCCCGCCGGCAACGGCCACGAGATGCCGCTTGACCAGGAGCCCACGATCGCGGCCGCCGCGACCCTCCCGGCGGTGGCCCAGGAGGCCTCGTATCCGAACCCGCCCGCGAGCAGCGCCCGCCCGGCGCTCACGTGGCCGGGGCTCAGCACCGTCACGAGCCCCTTTGGCGGCGGTCGCCACCACCCGGGAGTCGACCTCAAAGGCTCGACCGGTGATGCAGTGACGGCGGCTGGCGCCGGGACCGTCCTGTTGGCCGGCATGGCCCCCGCGGGGTACTCGGGCTACGGCAACGTCGTGCTCGTCGACCACGGCGGTGGGATCGCCACCCTGTACGCCCACCTGTCACGCGTCGACGTGGCCATGGGCCAGACGGTCCAGCAGGGTCAGCAGATCGGCGCGGTCGGCATGACCGGGATGGCGACCGGACCGCATCTCCACTTCGAGGTGCGGATCGACAACAAGCCGGTCGACCCGATGCCCTGGCTGCCCGCCCGGACCTGACAACCGCCACCGGTCGCACTAGAAGGCTCCTGTGAGCCAAGCCCACGGGGACTGGGGCAACTTCTTCCTTGCGGCCGCCGGCGCCGCAGCGGCGCTGACCGGCCTGCTGTTCGTTGCCGTGTCCCTGCGCCCGAGTCAGATCCGCGAGTCGCCCTTCATGGCCGGCCGGGCCCGAGCGGCGTTCTACGCGCTGGTGACCGTGCTGCTCGTCGGCTTGCTCGCCCTCGCCGGGCAACACCCCTCCCTCGTCGGGGCCGCCGAGTTCGGGGTGGCCGTCGCGATGGAGTCGTTGTCAGTGCCGTTCAGCCTCGCCGCCATGCAGGACGGTCGACTCAACTACGCCCGGGCCGCCGTCTACCACGCCGGTGTGGTGATCGTTGCCGTCGCCGGCTTCCTGCAAGCGGCGGCGGTGTCGTGGAGCGACACGACGACGCTGCTCGCGTGCGGACTGCTGATGCTTCTCGGTATCGGTGTCTCGAACGCGTGGCAGCTCGTCCTCAGCCACGACCCGGACCAGAGCGGCTAACTCAACCCCGAAGCTCGTCGATCTGGGCCTGCCAGCGGCGCATGCCCCGGAGCCAGCGGTCATAGTCGTCGGCCTTGCGGCGGAAGAACTCGGCGACCTCGGGGTGGGGCAGGATAAGGAAGCGCTCGTCGCGCAGGCCCTCGACCACGACGTCGGCGACCTCCTCGGGCGCCTTGGAGCCGGG
>JAFAUA010000054.1 GCA_019243595.1 Acidimicrobiia bacterium | reverse complement strand
AGGATGTCGAACTCCTCGGGCCGCTCCCACCGCTTCGGGTCGCGATTGGCTGCTCCCATGTTCACCTGGATCAGGGACGCGGCCGTGACCGGCACGCCGTCGATCTCGACCGGGCGGGTCGCCCAGCGGGCGATGGCCGTCAGGGGCGGCTCCCACCTGATCCCTTCCTCGATCGCCTGCGGCAACAGCGACCGGTCGGCGCGCAGGGCGTCGAGCTGGTCGGTGTGGGTGAGGAGCCCGAACAGCAGGTTGCTCGACGACCGGTACGTCGTCTCGGCGCCGGCCGGGAGGAGCAGGCGGAGGAAGGCGAAGATCTGCTCGTCGTCGAGCTGCTGGCCGTCGAGCGAGGCCTGGGCCAGCACGGAGATCAGGTCGGCCTCTGGGTGCGTCCGGCGGGGGGCCAGCACCGAGGCGAAGTAGTCACGCAGCTTCTCTGACGCGGCGACACCGACCTCGAAATCGAAGCCGACGCTGATGAGTTCGACCGCCCACCGGTGGAACTGGGGCAGGTCCTCGGCCGGCAAACCGAGCATGCCCGCGATCACCCGAACGGGGAACGGGAACGTCAGCTCCCGCACCAGGTCGCCGTGCCCACGCGCCGCGAGCTCGTCCACGATCGACTCCACCATCGGCCGCACCAGCTCGTCCCGCCACCGATCCAGTGCCTTCTTGGTGAACGCCTGCTGGATGAGGCCCCGGTAGTGGTGGTGCTCCGGCTCGTCCATCTCCAGGATCGAGTGGCCCATCACCGCGCCCATCGTGTCCGCGTAGAACGACGACGAGAACGACCCCGGGTCCCGCAGCACCTGGGTGACGCCCTCGTAGCTGAGCACGACGTACGCCGGAGGCAGGTCGATCTCGATCGACTCGTCGAGGTCGTACTCGGCCCGCAGGTCGACCTCGTGCACGGGACCCCGTGCCCGCATCTCGGCCCAATCGGGGTACGGGTCGCGGTCGCCCCCGGCCTGGGCCTCCTCGAACCTCTGGAACGGATCGACTTCGATGGTCATCGGCTCACGATTCTCCCCGCAGTTGAGCCCGGAGCGCGAATTTCTGGATCTTCCCCGAAGCCGTGCGCGGGAAGTCGGCGACCTCCCGGAGCTCCTCGGGCCACTTCTGGCGGGCGAGACCAGCATGGGCCAGATGCGCACGTACGGTGTCGAGGTCGGGCGCCATCCCGTCATCGGGAAGCACGCGGACGAAGGCGCAGGCGTGCTCGCCGAGCCTGGGATCAGGCGCGGCGACCACCGCCACCTCGGCCACGCCGGGCATCCGCAGCAGCAGCTCCTCCACCTCGGCGGCGCTGACGTTCTCGCCGCCGCGGATGATGATGTCCTTCTTGCGATCCGTGATCGTGAGGTACCCGTCGGCGTCGAGCACGCCGATGTCGCCTGTGAGGTACCAGCCGTCGTCGGAGATCGCTGCCGCCGTCAGCGCCGGGTCGGTGTAACCCTCGAACAGGTCGGGGCCCCTGCTCCAGATCTCGCCCGGCGCGCCCTCCACCACGTCCTTAGCGTCCTCGTCGACGAGGCGGATGTCGACGCCCGGGAGCGGGCGGCCGTCGGTGTAGAGCCCCTTCTCCGTCGGGTCGGTTCCGATCTGGCTGCCCGTCGTCGACGGGTGCTCGGTCGACCCGTACATGCGGACCATCGACATCCCGAGGCCGACGACCCGGTCGGCGACGGCTCTCGGCACCGGCGCGCCCCCCATCGCTGCCACCGGCATGAGCTCGGCGTGCTCGGGGCCGAAGTCGGGATGGTCGAGGAGGCTGGTGAGGAAGAAGGTGGCGCCGGTGGCGGCGGAGACCTTGTCCTCGACCATGGCGGCCAGCACGACGCCCGGGTCCCAGGTGTCGATCATCTGGGTGGGGGCGCCGTCGATGACGGGAACGATGAGGCCGCCCAGCAGCCCAATGCCGTGGCCGACCGGCGCGCCCATGAGGTTCGGCGGTCCCGACCGGGCGGCCGAGAGCTGCCGGGCCTCGGCTGCGAACGTGCGCTGGGAGTGGACGACACCCTTGGGGTCCGACGTGGTCCCCGATGTCCAGGCGACCAGGGCCGCCGACGCGGGGTCGACCGGCACTGCCTGCTCCACCCGATCGTCGCCGTCGACCAGCGCGGTGAACGGCTCCCAATGCCCGGCGGAGTCGCCGACGACGTAGACGTGCTCGAGGGCGCCGAGGTCGTCGACCAGCCCGTCGAGCATCGAGAGGTAGTCGATTCCGCGGAAGGTGTCGGCGGTGACGAGCAGCCGCGCCCCCGACCGGTCGAGGATGTAGCGCAGCTCCTTGGCGCCGTAGAAGTGCACGATCGGCACGACGACCGCCCCCAGCAAGCTGGCGCCGTAGAAGACCAGTGCCGCCTCGATCCAGTTGGGGAGCTGGAAGGCAACGACGTCGCCGGCACCGATCCCGGCGCGGGCCATACCGGCGGCGACCCGCCGGCTCCCGTCGAGCACGTCTCCGAAGGTGCCGGCCCAGGGGCGGAGCTCCGAACGGAGCTTGAAGGACTGCTCGCGATGGGCAGCAAGGTGGTCGGCGAGCAGGGAGCCCAGGCTCTGGTCGGTCCAGAGCCCGTCGCGTCGATAGGCCGACGCGAGGTCGGGCGCTACCGAGCGGGGCTGGTAGTCCAGGCCCATGTGCGGGCGACGATAACCGCACGAGGGGGGCCGATCGGCATCCCCAACTCGTCCACCGGCCGTCCACCGGTTTGACGTAGATATCCACAGTCTGCTGGCTTGGTGGGGTTGAGCGGGCGGCAGCACCGGGGTTTGGTCCTGTCCCGCGGGCGGGACCACAGGCGACGTAGCGCGAGGGCGCTGCGCTTCTTCATCGCGGCCGTGGGCGCGGTGGTGGTCTCGATTGCGGTCAGCTTCCCGACCGAGTCGGCATCGCTGATCTCCGCGCTCAGCCCCCCAACGCACCGCAGGGCGGCGGTCGACCCCAGGTCGTACCCGGCCATGTACCGGCGCGCCGCGGACGCCTGCCCGGGCCTTCCCTGGACGGTGATCGCCGCGGTCGGCGAGGTCGAGACCCAGCACGGCCGCGACGCCGTGCGCTCCAAGGCCGGTGCCGTCGGTCCCATGCAGTTTTTGCCGGGCACCTGGAAGGCCTACGCCACCGACGGCGACGGCGACGGTCGCACCGACGTGCACGATCCGGCCGACGCCATCGCCACCGCCGGCAAGCTCCTGTGCGCGAACGGCGCCGGTGACCGCGCCACGCTGGCGACCGCGCTGTGGAACTACAACCACTCCTGGGAGTACGTGGCCCGGGTGCTGGACGTGTCCGCCCAGATGGAGACCGCCAAGGGCGCCGAATAGTCGACGGCCGCATCGGGAAGGTTCCTAGGTATGGAGCACACCGGTGTGACCCCCGCGGGCGCCATTTCGGCCCCCGACCTGATCGACGTCGTCCTCGGCAACGGCCCCTTCCTCACCGTTTACCTGGCGACAGAGGCGGCGATCGAGAATGCAGCCCAGCGTTCCGAGCTGCGGTGGAAGGACCTTCGGAGGGACCTGGCTGGCCAGGGCGTCGACGACGCCATCCTCGAGGCCGTCGACCAGCTCGTCCCCGACGCCCATCTGGAGGGGGAGTGCCTGGTCGTGATCGCCAACGCGAGCGGTCTTCTCCACGTGTCCCACGAACCCGAGCCGCCGACGCGAGACGTGGGGCGGTGGGGCGCCCCGCCGATGATCGGGCCGCTGCTCGAGTGGCGGCAGTCCCAGGTTCCCCACGTCGTCGCCCTGGTGGACCGCAAGGGCGGCGACCTGTTCGTCTTCCACCCCGGCGGCGGCGACCACCACATGGAGGCTGGCGGCGCCGACGATCCCATCCACAAGGCCAAGCCGGGCGGATGGTCGCAGAGCCGGTACCAGCGGCGCGCCGAGAACGTCTGGGAGGCCAACGCGTCCGACGTGGCCGATGCGTTGGTCGAACTGGTCGACAAGGAGCAGCCGCGGCTGATCGCCGTAGGCGGCGACGTGCGCGCCGTCGAGCTGGTGAAGCAGGCCCTGCCCGCGCGCGTGCTCGACCTCGTCGGCGACATCTCCGGGAATCGGACGCCCGACGGGTCGGTCGACGCCGTCGCCGAGGAAGTGACGCGCCTCGTGGCGACGGCCGTGGCCGCCGACACCAAGGACCTGCTCGCCAAGTTCCGCGAGGAGCGGGGACAGGCCGACCGCGCTGTCGAGGGTGCCGAGGACACGCTCGCCGCGCTCACTCGAGCGCAGGTTGAGGTTCTCCTCGTCCACGCCGACCCCGACGACGACCGCACGGTGTGGTTCGGGCCCGAGGCCATCCCCGTCTCCGGGCGGTCGACCGACCTGACCGACCTCGGTGTCGCGGAGGCCGAGGCCAACGCCGGCGCCCTGGTCGACGTCGCCATCCGGGCCGCTCTCGGCACGGGTGCGGGGATCCGCATGATCCCCGGTGCCGGCGGTCCGACCGATGGCATCGGCGCCATCCTCCGCTGGCGGGACTGAGCGCGGCGCAGCGGAAGGCCAAGGAAAGGTCCCAGAAAAGGAAAGGACCCCCCGGCGAGGAGGAGGGGGTCCTTTCCCAGGGCTCGGAGCCAGCCTGTTCGAAGGCGGAACCGACAAAGAAGTCAGTCCTCGGGAAACCAGCTCCCGGCCCTTGGTCGGGCCGCGTGCACGGCCCGGTTCTGGAAACAGAAAGACCGGTCCACAAGGGAACCGGTCTTTCCGTCTCAACGATCGGTACTACACCCCGCCGAGAGCGTAGCGGGGCCAGATCGGCCCGTGCTCAGCTCACCTGGACCACGCCCCCCATCTTCGGGTGGATCAAGCACACATAGGTGTACGTACCGGCCTTGGTGAACGTGATCGAGGGGGCCACGAGCGCCGGCGGGAAGCTCTGGATCGCGCCCGTCGACTTGAACGTCGTGGTGTCGCCCAGGGTGCCCCCGTTGAGCGGCGTCACGCTGAGCGGCGCGTTGGGGGGCGTGTTCGGGTTCGGCTGTGGCGCAGGCGGGAACCCCGTGGGGCCGAACGCGGGGCTGAGGTGCCAGGCCCCGTCGGGCGCCTTGCTGTAGAACTTGCCCGGCTCGATCGGTGCCTTGCCGAAGCT
>JAFAUA010000006.1 GCA_019243595.1 Acidimicrobiia bacterium | reverse complement strand
GCCCCCTAGGAGGGCCGGGCGTCGCGGGCCGGAGGGCCGAGCGCCTCGAGGCCGAGCCGCTCGAGGTGCCGCACGAACAGCTCGGGGTCGTCGAACATCCAGTCGTGGTCGATGCGGCCATAGCCGGGCGGACGGTTGACGGTGTCGAACGTGGCGTGCAGGTCGTGGGCGAAATTCTCGCCGTCGGACTGCTGCAGGATGCTGTCGCGCTCGGCCCACAGGACGTGACATGGAATGCCGGCCCGCACGATCGAGTCGATGTCCTCGCTGCGGTCGCTGGTGAACCCCCACCACGCGGCGTGCACCAGCTGGATCGGGTGGGTCACAAACGACTTGAAGAATGCCTCCGCCGCCGGGACGCTCGCCATACCGAGCAGCCCCACCGGATTGCGGAGCGCCTCCTGCGCCAGACGGAACTCCCGCCGGTCAGCGAGGGTGTCGCTGAACACGCACTCGACGACGCGGTCGGGGTGCCGGGCCGCGTACGCCAACTCCAGACCGCCGCCAAATGAGTGACCGAGCAGGCTCGTGCGGTCGATGCCCTGGTCGTCGATCGTGAGCTCGAGACACTCGAGCGCGTGGGCGAAGCTCCACCGCTCAGGCAGGGCGAAGATGGCTGGGATCACGACGCGTGCCCTGTCGGATAGGCGGCGGGCGAGGGGCAGGTAGGTCTCGGGCTGCATGGCGAAGCCGTGCAGCAACACGAGCGGGCGTCCGTCGCCGACGGTGACACAGCGGAGCGGACGGGCCTTCGACGACACAGCGGGCATGCCTCATCATGGCAAAGGCACGGAACTGCGCGATCACCACAAGATTTTCGGCGCGGATTCGTTGTGACGCGACCCGTCGTGCGCCGATAAGAGAGTGAACAACAGCTCTCCCCCGGAGGACACTCGTGATCGACAAGCTCATGCGGGCCCGTGTCGTCGTCGGTATCGCCAGCGCCGTTCTGCTGGCATCCGGCGTTGCCTTCGCCGCCACCGACGGCGGCTCCCGTCCGACCGTGACCCAGGACGCGGTGACCACGTCGACGACCGTCGGGTCCGACAGCACCACCAGCACCTCGGTCGGCGACAGCACCACGTCGACCACCGCCACGACCGAGGCGCCGACCTCGACCACGGTGGCGCCGGGCGGGTCGACAACGACGACCGAGCCCGCGGAGGGCGAGCACGAGCATCCCGAGAACCACGGCGCCTGTGTGTCGGGCGCCGCTCATGAGAACGAGCCCGGCGAAGACCACGGCCAGACCGTCAGCAGCGTCGCCCAGTCCGACTGCGGCAAGACCCCGCCGAGCACGACGGCCACGACGGCGACGACCGAGGTCGAGAACGAGAACGAGCAGGGCGACAACAACGACCAGGGTCAAGAGCAGGAGCAGCACGGGTCGCAGAGTGGCGACCACGGTGGCTCGCACGGCAGCGACCACGGCGGCTCCGGCCAGGACTGACAGCCCAACGAATTCTGGCGGTCGTGGCTCCCGTCTAGGCCCACGACCGCCAGAACGTAGGGTTCCTGCCCGGTGGAACTCAGGGACCGGGTGGCGCTGGTGACGGGCGGGGCGAGCGGGATCGGCGCCGCGACCGTCTCGTTGCTCGGGGCGATGGGCGCCAAGGTCGCCAGCATCGACCTCCAGCCGTCGGCCGAAGCTGACCTCTCGATCCCCGCCGACGTCGCCGACGAGGACCAGATGGCGGCCGCCGTACGGCGGGTGCACGACGAGCTCGGCCTCGTGAAGTTCGCCGTCCTCAACGCCGGCATCGGCAGCTTCAGCCCCATCCGCTCGATGTCGGTCGACGAGTGGGATCGCGTGCACCGCGTCAACGTGCGGGCTGCTCTGATCGGGATGCGGGAGTGCGCCGAGGCGATGTCCGACGGCGGCGCCATCGTCGCCGTGACGTCGATCAGCGCCTTCACGCCCGAGCGCGGGATGGCCGCCTATTCGACGTCGAAGGCCGCCCTCGCCCAGCTGGTGCGCGTCGCGGCGCGAGAGCTCGGTCCCCGGATCACCGTCAACGCGGTGGCGCCGGGCGCGACCGACACACCGCTGTTCTCCTCGACCGCCCAGCTCCCCGGCTACCAGGAGCGGGCCGCGGCCCGCTCCGCCCTGGGCCGGCTGGGTCGCCCGATCGACATCGCCGCCGCCATCGTCTCGCTCCTCAGCCTCGACTGGGTGACCGGCCAGGTCCTGGTCGCCGACGGCGGCCTTTCCCTCTACAGCCCCATCGACCCCGTGGAGGCCCTCGAGCAGTGACAACCCACCGCATCCACCATGCAGCCATCGTGGTCAAGGACGTCGACGCCAGCCTTCGATTCTGGCGCGACGGTCTCGGATTCGAGCTGCTCATGGACGAGACGTTCGAGGGCGACTGGAAGACCCTGTTCGACATCGACGCCACCAAGGTGCGTTCGGTGATGGTCGGCGACCCCAGCCGCTCGGGGTCGGGGATCGTGGAGTTCGTGCAGTTCGTCGGCGCCGACGTGCCCGCGGGCTTCGAGCTGCTCTCGCTGTTCGTCGGCGACGTCGACGAGGCGCTGACCAAGCTCGGCGACGACGCCAAGGAGCTGCGGCGCATCGAGGTCCAGTCGCCCCAGGGCCCGGTCCCGATGGTCACCGTGCGCGATCCCGACGGCGTGCTGGTGGAGATCATCGGCCCCCCGCAACGGCCGTAGCACGAATTCCTTAAAGACTCGACCGTCGACCTGGAGGCCGAGGTGATGAGAGTCGTCGAGCAGGCCTTCACCGACCGCGCCGACGTCGCCCGCGCCGCCCGCTCGCTGCTCGCCGAGCTCCGACGGTTGGCAGGCGTCAGCTAACCGCTCAGCGCTT
>JAFAUA010000594.1 GCA_019243595.1 Acidimicrobiia bacterium | reverse complement strand
GGTAGCTGGTCGACGGCGACCTCGCACGTGATGTCCTGCTCGCCGAGGTGGTCGAGGGGATGGCCGCCGGGACCGTGGGCCCGGTAGGTGCGCACCCATTCGGTCCATGGACGCCGAGCCATCTCCGACGTGGTGCTGGCGTAGTCGATCACGGCGATGTGCCCGCGGTCGACGACGGCGAACGCCGAGCGCACCCAGGCAGTCGCTTGCCGCTGGAGGGGGATGCGCGCGCCCGGCGCCGCTTCGGGCGCGAGTCGTTCCGCGTGCAGCGCCAGGTCATGGGCGGCCGGCACCAACGCCTCCCGGAGCTGGTCGTCGACCCGGACCTCCGACCACCCGAGCTGGGTCCTCTCGACGAGGTCGAACGGAAGGTTGTCGAGGAGCTCGTTGGCGATGACGGCGCCGACGAACGGCCGCTGCGGAAGCTCGGGCAGCGAAGTGACGAGCGGGCCGATCCCGGTCTGAGGATGCGGGCCCTCGTCGGGGTCGGTCACCACCGCGGGTCCGAGCACCTGGCGGGGCGGTTCCATGGGCAGGCGGGCGCGTTGCACATCGCGCAGCCGTTCAGAACGCTCGACCAGGACGTACCGGAGGGCGAGCCCGCATTCCGGTTCGGCATCGAGCACGTGGCGGGCAAGTGTGCCCGCGCCGGCGCCCGCCTCGACGACGACGTACGGGTCGGGCTCGCCGAGCTCGCGCCACCACTCGTCGAGCGCGCGGGCGAGCACGGCGCCGAACAACGGCCCGACTTCGGGGCTGGTGAGGAAGTCGCCACTGCGCCCCGCGGCGCCGCCGCTGCTGTAGAAGCCGTGCTCGGCGTGGTACAGCGCCAGCTCGACGACCTCGTCGAACGGGATCGGCCCCAACCGCCGCGCCCGTTCAGCGACGAGCTCGGCGACCTCCGTCACGCCAAAACCTCTCCGATGTTCCAAAACGCGCCCGAAAACGGGCACAAACGGATCACGCGCCCAACATCGGAGAGGTTTGGCTACCTCACGAGTGAGGCGACGTCACCGAGGTGGGCGAAGAACTGCGGGTAGATGCCGATCACGGTGACGACGATCGCCGCCAGCCCCAGCGCCGCCTGCAGGCTGGCGGGGACGCGGATCGGCGTGCGATCTTCGTCGGGCACCGGGTCCATCCACATCTGGCGGGCGACGTTCGCGTAGTAGAAGAGCGCGATCACGGCGTTGACGGCGGCGACGACACCGAGGGCGACTGCGGAGGCCGTGCCCGAGTCGAGCACCGCTCGGAAGATGAAGATCTTCGCCCACGCGCCGGCAAGCGGCGGGATGCCGGCCAGCGAGAACAGGAAGACCGTCATCAGCACCGTCAGGCCTGGCGCGTACTCGTAGAGACCGCCGTAGGAGGCGATCTCGCCCGACCTCGTCTTGCGGGCGACGGCGATCACGATGGCGAAGGCGCCGAGGTTCATCGCCGCGTAGATGAGGAGGTACACGACGGCGGCCGTGAACGCGCTGTGGAGCGCCTTGTCGTTCGACCCGGCGACCGCGAACGGCACCAGGATGTAGCCGGCCTGGGCGATCGACGAGTACGCCAGCATCCGCACGATGTTGGTCTGGCGCAGGGCGATCAGGTTGCCCACCGTCATCGTGAGGGCGGCCAGCGCCCAGAACATCGGACCCCAGACGTCGGAGCGGCCGATGAAGGCGACGTAGATCAGCTCGAGGAGGGCGACGAAGCCGCCGGCCTTCGACGCCACCGACAGGAAAGCGGTGACGGGTGTCGGCGCCCCTTCGTAGGTGTCGGGCGCCCAGAAGTGGAACGGCACCGCCGACACCTTGAACGCGAACCCGACGGTGATGAAGAAAATGCCGAGCGTGACGAGCGGCGCGTGGGTGATGGAACCCTTGGTGGCGGTGCCGATGTCGGTGAGCAGGGTCGAGTTGGCGAACCCGAACACCAGCGACATGCCGTAGAGCATCACCGCCGACGCCAGCACGCCGAGGAGGTAGTACTTGATCGCTGCCTCGTTGCTCTTCAGGTCACGCTTGCGCCAACCGGCGAGCATGTAGGCCGGGAGCGAGAGGGTCTCGAGAGCCACGAAGATCGAGATGAGATCGCGCGCTGAGCCCATGACGACCATGCCGAGGAGCGAGCACAGCAGCAGGAAGTAGAACTCGCCCTCGTAGTAGTCGCCCTCCTCGACGTACCGCGTCGACATCAAGAGCACGATGTAGCCGACGACGAGGAACAGGCCCTTGAACACCAGGGCGAAGTCGTCGACGACGTAAGCCCCGCCAACCATCGACGCGTGGTGACTGCGCGCGCCGAGCTCGATGACGGCGATCAAGGCCGCCAGCAGGCCCCAGCCCGAAACGTTCGACAGCACCCACTTGTTGTCGTCGCTGATGAAGAGGTCCGCGACGAGAACGAGGATCAGCGTGGCGCCGACGATGATCTCGGGCGCGAGCGCGTGGTAGTCGAGGTTGGGGACGTGGAACGGTGTCGAGGACACCTTGGCGGCGGCGGCGAGCAGCACGAGGACCTACCCGCCGGCCGCGACGCCACCGGCGACGTGGAACCCGGCGGTCACCGCCTTCACGGCGCCGTCGGTGATGTGGAACAGGAGGTGCGGGTACACGCCCAGGGCGACGATCAGGATCAGGAGCGGCGCCCACGCCACGTACTCGGGGATGTGCATGTCGTGGATGTGGGCCTTTTCGAACTCGCTCTTCACCACGCCGAAGTCGACGCGCTGCAGCATCCAGAGCAGGTAGCCCGCGGCGAACACCGTCCCGACGGCCGCCACCGCCATGTAGATCCTGAATGTCACCTCACTGAGGCCGGCGGCCGGCTGGTACGAGGAGAGGATCGCCGGGAACTCGCCCCAGAACCCGGCCAGGCCGGGCAGGCCGAGCGACGCCATCGCGCAGAAGCCCAGGATCCATCCCAGTCGCGGCGCCTGCAGCAGCATGCCGCCCAGACGCTTGAGCTCGCGGGTGCCGTAGCGCTCCTGCACCGAGCCGGCGACGAAGAACAGCATGCCGGTGATCAGACCGTGGGCGACCATCCCGAACACGGCGGCGTTGATCCCGAAGCTGGTGAGGGTGGCGATTCCCAGCATCACGAACCCCATGTGGGCCACCGACGAGAAGGCGATGAGCCGCTTCATGTCCGTCTGGGCGAGACACCCGAGGGCGCCGTAGATGATGCCGATGACCGCCAGCAAGCCGATCCACGGCGCCCAGGTGTGGGCCGCCTTGGGCAGGATCGGAATGGCGATGCGGACGAAGCCGTAGGTACCCAGCTTCAGGAGGATCGCAGCCAGGATCACCGAGCCAACCGTCGGCGCCTCGGTGTGGGCGTCGGGCAGCCAGGTGTGGAACGGGAACATCGGCACCTTGATGGCGAAGCCGATGAACAGACCGGCGAAGATGAGCGACCCCGTGGCGCTCGGGATGGCGGCAAGGGCGGTCGAGTGCGCCAAGGCGACCATGTCGAACGTCTGGCCACCCTTGAAGTAGAGGGCCAGGAAGCTGAGGATCATCAGCGCCGACCCGAAGAGGGTGAACAGGAAGAACTTGATCGAGGCGTACTGACGGTTGGGGCCGCCCCAGACGCCGATCATGAAGTACATCGGCAGCAGGACCAGCTCGAAGAAGACGAAGAACAGGATCAGGTCGAGCGATGCGAACGTGCCGTTCATCCCCGTGGCCAGCACGAGGATGAGGATCAGGAAAGCCTTGGGGTTGTGCGGCTCCGGGAAGTGGTCCCAGGAGTAGATGATGCAGAGGACCGTGATGAGCGCCGACAGGGCGAGCAGCGGCAGCGAGATCCCGTCGAGTCCGATGTGGTAGCGGCTGTGGATGACCTCGATCCACTGCTTGTTGGCGACGAACTGGAATCGGTTGGAGTGGCCGTAGTCGAACCGGGCCATCAGGTACACGACGAGACCCAGGCTGGTCAGGCTGGCCAGCAGGGCCCCGAGCTTGAGCGAGACCTCCGCCCGGCGGGGCATCAAGCCCAGCACGGCGGCGCCGATCACCGGAACGAAGATCGCTCCGGTCAGCGCCCAGTGGTCGAGGGAGTTCATGGTCGCAGGGCTCCTACGCGGTGGTCAGGACGAGAATGAGGCCGAACATGGCGGCGGCGCCGAAGAGGACGGCGGCGTACTGCTGGACGCGGCCGGTCTGGATGTAGCGGAGGAGGCCGCCGCTCTCCTCGGCGGTGAACCCGGCACCGTTCACGGCACCGTCGACCACCTTTTGGTCGATGACGTCGTAGACGAAGCCGGACACCTTGCGGCTGACGAAGGCCACGCCGTTGACGAAGCCGTCGATGATGTGCTGGTCGAACCAGTACATGCCGCGCGCGATCGGGTACTGGATCGTGCGGATGATGCCGTTGATGTAGATCTTGTCGAGGAAGTACTTCTCCTCGAGGAAGTGGTAGCCGGCGCGCGCCAGGCCGTTGCGTTTGGTGAGGCCGTGGGGACCCTTGTTGGCGAAGTAGTAGCCGTATCCGACGCCGACGCCAATCAAAGCGACGGCGAGCGAGATGGTGGCCAACGGCAATGAGAAGGCGTACTCGTGGACGACCTCGCGAGTCACACCGGCCACGTCGAAGTGGACCCATGTCGGGAAGTCGTGGATACCGAAGGCGCTCAGCCACCCGGCGGCGACGGCGCCGACAGCGAGAAGACGCATCGGCCATGCCATCGACGGCGGCGCCTCGTGCGGATGACCCTCGCCCCGGTACTCGCCCCAGAAGATCATGTAGCAAGCCCGGGTCATGTACGCGGCGGTCATGAAGGCACCGATCACGCCCACCCAGAGGAAGAGCGGATAGCCACCTTTGTCGGCGCCGAGGAGGATCTCGTCCTTCGACCAGAAGCCCGCGAGCGGGAAGAGACCTGCGAGTGCCGCAGACCCGACGA
>JAFAUA010000584.1 GCA_019243595.1 Acidimicrobiia bacterium | reverse complement strand
CGTCAGCGTCAGCCGGGCGTCGTCGGCTTGGGCGTCGTAGTACTCGAAGCCGGCGGCGAGTCCGTCGCGCCGCAGGGTGGGCATGTGCACGAGCGTGTCATCGGGCGAGATGCGGTGGTGGCGCTTGCCGATGCGCAACCCGCCGGTGAGGTCGTACATCCACAGCGCCGAGTTGAGAGCCTTGGCGATGGCCTTGCCGCCGTAGAGCGGGATGAGGAACGGCAGTGGCTTGACCAAATGGGGCGCGTTGCGGAGCAGCCGCTGGCGTTCGTAGAGGGCCTCATACACGAGGCGGTAGTCGCGCTGGTTCAGGTACCGCAGTCCGCCGTGGACCATCTTCGACGATTTCGACGACGTGCCCGACGCGAAGTCGCGGCGCTCGACGAGGGCGGTGTGCAGGCCCCGGGATGCGGCGTCGAGCGCTACGCCGACGCCAGTGATGCCCCCGCCCACGACGAGCACGTCGAAGTGTTCGTCGGCCAGGCGGGCCAGGGCGGTGTCACGGGAGAAGCGCATGGCGGTCGTCAGCTTCGCAGTTCAGCATGCGAGGCGAAGAAACCGTCGCGCGCCAGGCCCGGCAGGCGGCGCCGGTCGCGCACGACGATGCCCGCCGCCAGCGTGAGGTAGGCGATCGACATCACGATTCGTTCTATGCCGTGGATCGAGCTGGGCACGAGTGCGCCGATAAGGAACTGCGCCCAGAACAGGCCGAACAGGGCGAGCGCCTCCCGCATCGTGATCGACAGATTGGCCAGGATCATCAGGGCGAACGCTGACTGGGCCGCGGTCAGCAGCAGTTCCTCGCGTTGGGTGGCGTCGATCGGCAGGCCGTGGAGGCTCGACGAGGTGATGGCGAACACGATGGGCAGCGTGCCCACCAGCAGCGTCCACTGGTTGACCTTCGCCGACACCAGCGTGCCGAGTCCGGCGTTGGTGTTGAGGCGGTAGGCGTAGAGGCCGGCGACCAGCAGCTCGGGTGCCTCCGACGCCAGCGGCGCCAGCCACTGGACGAGAAGGAACTCGCTGATGCCGAACTCGGCGCCGGTGCCAACCAGGGCCGAGGCGAAGCGCTCGGCGCACAGCAGGATGATCGCCGCCGCGAAGGCGAGCATGGCCACAACCGACGCGCGCCGGCGGGCCACTGAGAAGCACGCCAGGTACCGCGCCGGTCCGACGAGGTGCGGCTCCTCGGCCGCGCTGCGGGCGATGCGCCAGGTGTAGGCGGCGAAGACGGCGACCAGCACGCGGCGTCGATGAGGGTGATCGTCGACCGGAGGGGGAGGGTCAGCGAGTACGCGGTGGCGAGGGCGAGGAAGGCCAGTTCGACGGAGTGGCTGCGCTCGAGGCGAACCGCGGTCTCCCGCCGCCCCCGTCGTCGCCACTGCCACCAGGCCACGAAGATCACCATCGACCAGCCGATGCCGATCAGCAGCCGGTTGGAGCCGGTCATGTTGGCCAGGGCCAACGAGCACGGTGTGGCCTCGGTCGACCCGGGCGGGGCGCACGCCGCGCCATGGGCCGCGACGGCGGTGCCCGCTTTGCCGGCGAACACGACGTCGACCGCGTACTCAGGCAGCACGGCGATGAAGGCGAGGACGGCGATGGCCAGTCCGGCCGAGATGTCGAGTTGCGCCGCTTCTGCGGCCCACGACAGCAGGAAGGCGGCGCCGATGATGGCGCCGCCGTACACGAGTGCCTCGTAGGGGTGGTCGGCGGAGACCGAAGCCACGCGGAAGAGAAGGGCGGGAACGGTGATGGCGACGGCGAGAACCAGCGACACCTGCTGTCGACGGGGGCGGACGTCGCGCAGATCCTCCTCCGTCGAAGTCACCCCGAAGATGCTACGAGAGGGGTCAGAGCGCGAAAGGTACGCGCCGGGATCCTTTTGCCGCCTCATACCAATCCGGCCACATATGCGTTGCTGTGGCAGCGCGACCAAGGCATCCTGTGATTGCCGGCTCACATTTGACGACACAACATCACCGGCTGTGGGAAGGGACCGGGCACATGAACCCCGACCAGGAACGCGACTTCATCGAGCGCCAGGTCAACAAAGACATCTCTCGGCGCAAATTCATCGAGTGGGCGGGCAAGGCGGGTATCGGGTCGGCGGCGGCAGTGAGCCTGTCCGGCGCCGTGCTCGCCGCGTGCAGCTCGGGAGGTGGCGGCGGCAAGGCCATCGCCGGCGCCGGCGACACGATCAAGGTCGGTGTCATTGCCCCGTTCTCGGGCATCGGCGCCTTCATCGGGACAGTGACGACCAACTCGCTCAGCGCCGCCGTCCAGGAGCTCAACAGCCGGGGCGGCGTGCTCGGCAAGAAGATCACGCTGGTCAACCGCGACACCGGCGCCGACCCCGCCAATGGCGTCAAGGCCTACAACGAGCTGGCCGGCGACCCGAACATCGTCGGCATCCTCTGGTGTGGAGGCCTCGGCTTCGAGCAGACCCAGGAGCAGTTCGCCAGGGACAAGCTGCCGGTCATGGCGGTGTTCAACGACGCCTGGTCCGACAAGCGCCTTTATCCCGACGACCAGAACCAGCGCTCGGTGTTCCAGTTCCTGATCCCGACGCGCATGGCGATGGACACCCTCGCTCAGTACGCGGCAAACGACAGGGGCTACAAGACGGCGGCGCTCGTCAACGACGTCGTCATCGATCCCCGCACCGAGAACCGCGGCTACTTCGAGGCCTCACTGGCCAAGGTGGG
>JAFAUA010000537.1 GCA_019243595.1 Acidimicrobiia bacterium | reverse complement strand
CCACCCAGAAACGGGCGCTTCTACTGCTGCCGATCGCTCGACTTGGCGCCGGTGCGGGCGGCGTAGGGACGACGCCCGAACCGACGCAGCAGCGAGTGCGGTGAACGCCGCGCCATACGACAGCCGCCCGAGCCCGACGGTGTGACGAAAGTCGAGGATGACGGCGAAGTAGTACGGGTACCCGGCGGCGACCACGGCGGCGGGCGCGGGCCAGGCGGCGAGTGATGCGAGCGCCAAGGCGCTGACCGCGTACCAGGGCTGCACCGGTGTGGCCGAGAGGAACAGCACGCCGAGCACGACGGCGCCGGCGCGCGGTGCTTCGGGGCGTCGCCACACGACCCAGGCCAGCGCCAGCACGAGAGTTGCCCCAGCCGCGACCGTCGCGGCCGTTCCGCTCAGTCCCAATGCACCCGCCAGCAGAAAGCGTCCTCCGCCGTCGTAGTGCTCCTCCCTGAGGTACCCGGGCAGGTACCCGACCACGTGCATGCCGACGGAGAGGACGTGGGGCAGGTAGGTGAGGACCGCGAGGAGCGCGGCGGCAACGGCGGCTCGTCCGAGCGACACCCAGGGACGCGGCCGCGGCAGAGCGAGAACGACGACGAGAAGCAGGCCCGGGTAGAGCTTCACCAGCGCGGCGGCGCCGATCAGGAGGCCGACAGCGACGTCGCGGACCGCCGTCGAGCCGGTGGCCTCCGCTCGTGGCGGCGGAAGGCCGACGACGAAGGAAGCCAGCAGCAATGCGACGGCGAGCCCGTCCACGTGGCCGTTCTGCACGAACTCGAAGACGGGGGCCGGGCACAGGGCATAGAGCGCGACCCAGCGCATGTCCCGCCGCCAACGCTTCAACGCGACCAGCAAAAGGGCGACGACGGCCAGGTCGGTCGCCAGGCCCGCTGCCTGCCACGTCTTGTGCCGATGGCCGCCGGCCGCGCCGTTGACCGCACCGAACCAGGCTTCGGCCACGGGCGGGTAGATCGTGCGGGCCTCGGGTCTGTTTATCCGCGTGCATCCCGGTGGCCGGTCGAGCGCCGCGCACCCACGTACGTCTGGCCAGAGCCACCGGTCCCGGAGCGCGGTCAGCTGCGGAGCAAGAGGTGCATTGGCGTACGGGTCCGCGCCACTTGCCTGAACGCGCCCGTCCCACGCGTAGCGATAGAGGTCGTCCGAGGTGGTCGGCGCGCCGCCTAGTGCCGCGAGCCGCATAGCAACGCCCGCGAGAACGACGAGTATCACCGCGAGACGTGGCGGCAAGCGAAAGGCGATGAACAATGCAACCAGCCAGGCGACCGCCCATGCCCCGAGCACGAGGAGCAGCCGCCATCCAACGGCGAGGATGGGACCCCCGGTCGCCGCCCACCACGAGCAGGCAACGCCGGCGGCGCCCGCAGCTGCGAACGCAGCGAGCGGCCCGCGTCGGGTCGCGGTCAACGGGCGCACGTCACCGAACGGCGAGTGCCGCCGACCGCTCGCTTCCGAACTCGGCCATGCCCTCGTCGAAGGGAACGGCGGCCACGAACCCCAGGCCTTCGGCCGCTTTGCGGGGACACGCCACGATGTGGCGGACATCGCCCAGACGCCATTGGCCTGTGACCTCCGGCTTCGGCCCGCCGGGACCACCGGCGGCCGCCAGCGCCGATGCGATGTCTCCCACCGTCCGAGGCGTGCCGCTGGCCACGTTGTATGCACCCGGCTCCACGCCGTCGCTGGTCAGAGCAAGCACGTTGGCGCGAGCGACGTCGCGCACGTGCACGAAGTCACGCGTCTGGCCGCCGTCCTCGAACACCTGAGGTGCCCGGCCCGCGGCCAGCGCGCTTCGGAAGATGGACGCCACGCCGGCGTAGGGGGTGTCGCGGGGCATCCGCGGCCCGTAGACGTTGTGGTAGCGGAGGGCGACGACAGTCGCGCTGGTCTCGCGGCCCCACGCCTGGCACAGATGCTCCTGGTGGAGCTTGGTCGCGGCGTAGACGTTGCGCGGATCGGTGGCCGCGTCCTCTGCCACGGGCTCCCAAGCCACACTGGCCCCACACCCCGACACCGGGCAGCGCGCCTCGAAATGCCCGGCCCCCAGATCCTCGGCCCGCCTCGGCGGCGGCACCACGTGGCCGTGCGCGGGACAGCGGGAGCGGCCGTCTCCGTACACGACCATGCTGCTGGCCAACACGAAGCGGCCGGTGAACCGTCGGCGCCAAAGAGCGTCGAGGAGCACAGCCGTCCCTGTGTCGTTGTGCGAGACGTAGTCGGTGGCATCGCGGAAGTCGACACCCAGCCCGACCTTCGCGGCTTGATGGCAGACGGCGTCGACGCCTTCGACTGCGTCGCGCACGACTGCCGCGTCTCGGATGTCGCCCTGGACCAACTCGGCGTTCTCGTCGAGCCACTCGGCGGCCGAACGGTCGAGCACCCGCACGTCGGCACCGCCATCGAGGAGGGCGTCGACCACGTGAGAACCGACGAACCCGGCGCCGCCGGTCACGAGGACCTTCACGTCGGCTGCGACGCGCCGTCGGAGAGCGGCAGGCGCACCATGAATCGGCAGCCGCTGCCCTCGTTTCGCACGGAGATCGTGCCCTGGTGGGCCTCGACCAGCCCGCGCGCCACGGCCAGGCCCAGGCCAGCACCAGCGCTTCCCGGCGTACGGGCGGCGTCGCCCCGGTACGCCATCTCGAAGACGTGGTCGAGGTCGTTCTCGGGGATCCCCCCACACGCGTCGCGCACGGACACGACCGCGGCTGCGCCGCCGTCGTCGAACCCCGCCTCGATCCACACGGTGCCTCCGGCCGGCGTGTGGCGGATGGCGTTGTCGAGGAGATTGCGGACGACCCGCGCCATCTCCGGGGTCGACAGCTCCACCACGGGGGACGGCTCCCCCACCGCGCCCCTGAGCTGGATCCCTTTGGCGCCGGCGATGACCGACGCGCTGGCGACGGCTTCGGAAACGAGCTCGTCGAGTGCCACGCGCTCGAGGTCGAGCCCTAGGGCGCCCGCCTCGATGCGGGAAAGCTCGAAGAGGTCGTCGACCAGACCCGAGAGGCGGTCCACCTCCCGCTGCATGGTGCGGTAGTAGCGGGAGACGGTCTCGTCGTCGTCGACGACCCCGTCATCCAGCGCCTCGACCATGGCGCGAATACCGGCCAGCGGTGTTCGCAGGTCGTGGGACACCCAGGCCACGAGCTGGCGTCGGCTCTGCTCGATGGCGGCCGTCTGGGCGCGCGCCTCGGCGAGGCGAGCGGACGTCGTCTCGAGCTCTCGTGCCAGCGATGCCAGTTCGGAGGGGGCGCCGGCGCGACTGTCACCCGGTCGACCAGAGAGGTCGCCACCCGGGCCGTCCTCGCCGAGATGACGAGCCATCACTCCCAACGACTTGCCGGCGGTCGCCACCCGCCGACCCAGCACGACACCGCTCAGGACCCCGACCGTGCCGGCGGCGACGAGCACGACGAACAAGGCATGCAGGTCGTGCTCGGAGATGAACATGGCGAGGGACGCGGCAGCGACGCCGATGGCCACGGCGAGGACGGGGGCCAGGCCGGCCACTGCCGCCTGGAGCACGACGCTCCGCCGGCGCAACAACGCAAGGACGGCGAGCGACGTCGCCACCGCGACCGCCGCGCCTCCGGCCGCGTACCCGGCGAGGGTGACAGCGTCGGCGGCCGGAAGGTGACCGGCGACCGCCGCGCCCGTCGTCCCGGCGATCCCCGCCGCCGCGATAACGGCTGGAGCCATCCAGCGGTGATCCATCAGGGCTCGAACCGGTAGCCGACGCCCCACACCGTGCAGACGTGGCGGGGTGCAGAGGGATCGGCTTCGACCTTCTCGCGCAACCGTCGCACGTGGACCGTGACCGTCGAGGTGTCTCCGTATGAGAACCCCCAAACATCGGCCAGCAGCTCCTCCCGCCGGAAGGCGCGGCGAGGGTTGCGCATGAGGTGGGCGAGAAGATCGAACTCGCGCGCCGTGAGCATCACCAGCTGCCCGTCGACGCGTGCTTCATGGGCCACCGGGTCGACTTCGAGATTTCCGGCTCGAAGCACTTCCACTTCCTCGGCACTGACGACCCCCGTCGCCCGTCGAAGCACGGCCTTGACGCGAGCGGTCAACTCGCGAGGCGAGAACGGCTTGGCGACGTAGTCGTCGGCCCCCAGCTCCAGGCCGGCGATTCGGTCGACCTCCTCGCCGCGCGCCGTCAACATGATCACGGGGACGGGCACCTTGGCGCGCAGCCGGCGGCACACGTCCAGCCCGCCCAAGGACGGCAACATGAGGTCGAGAACCACGAGGTCGGGCGGCTCGGCCAGCGCCCGTTCCAGTCCCTCGAGTCCGTCTGCGGACGTGTCGACCGCGTAACCCTCACGCTCGAGGTACCGGCTGACGACCTCGGCCACGTTCGGGTCGTCCTCGATGATCAGCACGCGTGGCGTCGTCGTCATCACGGGCATCCAATCATGATGCCGACGCGAGTGGGGGCAGGCACCATCCCCAGCGGATTGTTCAGCGAATCGTGAGGACTTCGCACTCGGCTCGTAATGGTCCGCCGGGTTACAAGGACGTGATGCCTGACGTCGTCATCCCCGTGCTCGACGAGGCGGGCGCTTTGCCGGCCCTGCTCGGCGCCATGCCGGCCGGCTATCGGGCGATCGTCGTCGACAACGGTTCCACGGATGGCTCCGGTGCTCTTGCCGCTGACCTCGGGGCGACGGTGGTTACCGAGCCCGTGCGCGGCTTCGGGTCGGCGAGCTGGGCCGGGCTCCGCGCCGCCTCCCCGACAGACGGCGTCGTCTGCTTCATGGACGGCGACGGATCGCTCGACCCCGCCGACCTGACCCTCGTGGCCGGCCCGGTGCTGGCCGACGACGCCGACCTGGTGGTCGGCGCCCGGCGCCCGACAGCGGTCGGAGCGTGGCCGCTCCACGCCCGTGTTGCCAATGCCGCGCTGGCGTTCGAGCTTCGACGCCGGTGCGGCGTCGCCCTACGCGACCTCGGCCCGATGCGCGCCGCCCGGTGTGATCCTCTCCGCCACCTCGGCATCGTCGACCGGCGCTCGGGGTGGCCACTGGAGATGGTGCTGCGCGCAATCGACGCCGGGTGGCGAGTTGACGAGGTCGACGTCCCCTACGCCCCGCGGACCGGGCGCTCCAAGGTCACCGGAACCGTTCGGGGCACGTTGGGCGCCGTACGCGACATGAGCCGGGTGCTGCGTTGAAGGCTCGCGCGCAGGTCCACGTCCTGGTCATGGCCAAGGCCCCGGTGCCAGGGCGGGTGAAGACGAGGCTTTGCCCGCCGCTCTCCCCTGCCGAGGCGGCGGCCGTTGCCGAGGCGGCCCTGGCCGACACGCTCGCCGCCGTCGCCGGGTGCGGCGCCGATCACAAGATCGTGGCCCTCGACGGCGTGCGCGGCGAGTGGCTGCCCGCAGGCATGCGTGTCGTGCCGCAGCACGGTCGTGGTCTGGCCGAACGTCTCGCGCACGCGTGGGCCACCACCTGGCCGCTCACCGGTGGCTGGGGTGTGCAGATCGGGATGGACACGCCTCAAGTCACGTCCGCCGAGCTCGACGCCCTCCTCGAGATGGTCGTCTCCCAACCCCGGGCCGCTGTGCTCGGCCCGGCCACCGACGGCGGCTGGTGGACGATCGGACTGCGCGGTACGGACCCTCGCCGGGTGTTCGGCGGCGTGCCGATGAGCAGCGCCTGCACTGGCGCTGCACAGCTGGCGCGCCTGCAAGCTCTCGGCTTGCAGGTACGCACGGTCCAGACTCACCGCGACATCGACACGTTCGCCGACCTGGCAGCCGTCGCGACCGCAATCCCCGACAGCCGGACCGCGGGTGCATGGCGCGAGTGGGCCGGGGCTGCCTCGGCGAGGGCGTCGTGACGGCGGCCCGCCTGCTCCTCCGTGACGACGGCGGCCGGCCGCTGACGCTGGAACCGTCGCGCTGGCACGCGCCTTCCTCACCCGCGGAGCGCCGCCTTCTCGCTCGGCTGCCGGCGCCGGTGCTGGACGTGGGCTGCGGCCCGGGTCGAGTGCTCGACACGTTGGCGCGCCAGGGCGTCATGGCGCTCGGCGTCGACCCGGCGCCGGGCGCGGTGGCGCTGGCCCGGAGCAAGGGTTGCGCGGTCCTCCAACGGTCGGTGTTCGATCCCCTGCCAGGACGCGGACGGTGGGGAACCGTGCTCCTTCTCGACGGCAACATCGGCATCGGCGGGGATCCGGCGCGACTGCTGCGTCGGTGCGCGGCGCTGCTGGACCCGGACGGGGAGATCGTCGCCGAGGCAGAGCCGCCGGGGACGGGATGGCGCTCGTGCCGGGCTCGACTGGAGCGCAACGCTGAGGTGGGACCGTGGTTTCCGTGGGCGACCGTCGGCTGCGACGCCATCTATGCACTCGCGTCCGACGCCGGGCTCTCGGTGCGCGGGGTGGAGCAGGTCGACGGTCGCTGGATCGCCTCGCTGGAGCACCGCAACTCGCGGGAGCGCGATGCCTGCGCGTGAAGCACTCGTCGAACGAGTGCACGAGCTCACAACGGATCCCGACCTGCCCCTCCATCAGCACGCGTACCGGAGCGCGCTGCGCGACGAGCGCCTGGCGGCGTTCCTGGGCGCGAGCCTCGGTGTCCTCTTCAGCGTCTGCTTCCTCACCGGGCTCTACTCCCACCTTCACCAGCACCCCCTGAGCTGGCTTCCCGTCCCGTCGCGTCCGGCCGGGCTGTACCGGATCACCCAGGGCATACACGTGGCCGCCGGAATCGCGTCGATGCCCGTGCTGCTCGCCAAGCTCTGGGTGGTCTGGCCGCGCTTCGTCTCGTTGCCCGCCGTGAAGAGCGCCACCCATCTAGTCGAGCGGATCGGTCTGTTTCCGCTGGTCGCGGGCGGCATCTTCATGGTCTTCTCCGGGATCGCCAACGTGGCCCAGTGGTACCCGTGGCGCTTCGGGTTCCCGGCCGCCCACTACTGGGTGGCGTGGGTCACGATCGGCGCCCTCATCGCCCACCTGGGCGCCAAGTGGGCCATCGCCCGCCAAGCGTTGCGCCGACCGAGCAGGCGCCCGGCGCTGGCGGCGGCCGACCCGGTGCTGGGCACCGTCGCCGAGGGCTCACACCCCGGGCTCACCCGCCGGGGCCTGCTGGCCACGGTTTTCGGAGCGGCCGGCGCCCTCACGATCGCGACCGTCGGCCAGACGGTGACGCCCCTCCGGCGGCTGGCGTTGCTGGCGCCGCGCGACCCCGCCGTCGGCCCACAGGGCCGCCCTGTGAACCGCAGCGCCGCCAATGCGGGCGTGCTTCACACCGCGACGTCTGCCAACTATCGCTTCGTCGTGGAAGGCAAAGTACGACGACCACTCTCCTTCACCGCCGACGAGCTGGCGTCAATGTCCGCCCACCACGCGACGCTGCCGATCTCGTGCGTCGAGGGCTGGAGCTACTCGGCGCTCTGGCGGGGCGTTCGTGTGCGCGACCTCCTCGTGATGGCCGGGGCCAGACCAGGCGCCACCGCGCGCGTCGAATCCCTCGAGCAGGGCAGCCCCTACAGCACCTCGGCGCTGAACCACGCCCAGGCGCACGACGCCGACACCCTGTTGGCAACCCACCTCAATGGCGAACGCATCGGCCTCGATCACGGCTATCCGCTCCGCCTGATCGGTCCCGGGCGCCCGGGCGTCAACCAGACCAAGTGGGTGACAAGGCTCGTGGTCGAGTGATCGAGCCCGAGCACCGCCTCGGCGGACGTCTCTTCTGGGTCAGCGCAGTCGTTGGATGGGGCGTGATCGCCTACGGACTGCGCGGGCTGTTGCAGCACCACGTCGACACCCGACCCGCCAACCTGGCCACGTTCGTGGTCGGGGGTGCCCTCCTGCACGACCTGCTCTTCGCGCCCCTGATCCTGCTCGTCGGTGTGCTCGTCGCCCGGGCCGCGCCCCGACGAGGCCGCGCCGCTGTGCAGGCCGCGCTGATCGTCTCCGGGTGCCTGGCCCTGTTCTCCTATCCGCTCGTCCGCAACTACGCGAGCGTGCTTCACAACCCCAGCTCGTTGCCGCACAACTACACCGCCAACCTGGCCGCGGTTCTGGGCGTGGTGTGGGGCCTTGCGACGGCGGTCCTCGTCGTGCGCGGCTTCCGGCGTCGAGCCGCCGCCTGAGTCGTCTACATCGGCCGGCCGGCCACCCGCTCCAACCCGACGGGCATGGGGGCGGCGGGCTTTGCTTCTGTGTCCTTTCGGAGCAGCGCGAGTGCGATCGGTGGGAAGAGCACAACGGAGAGAAGGCCGGCACTCACCAGCGCTGCGCCGTTCACAGGCCGGATCAGGTGCAGGAGCACACCGATCTCCGTCGCCGTCACGATAAAGGGCAGAGAGGTCGCCTGGAGCAAGCCGGCGGCAACGGCCCCGCGCGCCCCCACGGACCGCCGGTAGAAAGCCGCTGGGACGCCCCGGACGACGAGAAGAGCGAGAAGGAACAACGGGACGCGTGCGAAGGCCGACGGGCTGTGCAGCAGGGCGCCGAGGTCGAACCGCAGTCCGCTGGTGACGAAGAACACCGGCACCACGAATCCGTAACCGATCGCGTCGAGCTTGAGCCGGAAATTGGGATGGGTACTCGTGTCGCGGTCGACGAGGCTGAGGATGCCTCCGGCGATGAACGCCCCCAAAATCGTCTCCAGGCCGAAGCGCTCGGCCATGGCCACAAAGCCGATGAGCAGCAGCACAGCGATACGGACCCTGATCTCGGCGGTCGTGTCCTGGAGTTTGATCAACACGTTGCCGAACCTCATGGAGCGGTTGAGCCGTGAGAGCGCGAAGGCGGCGACGCCCGCGAGGATCGCGAACCCGACCAGGAGGACGAGCTTGGCCGCGGTCCCCGTCGAGTGCTCACCCGAGAAGAACAACGTGAGAAGCACCACCGCGCCGAAGTCGGCAACCGAAGACGCGGCGATCGTGAGCTGACCGAGTTCGGTCGACGCCTGGCCGGCGTCCTTGAGCACCGGCACGACGAGTCCAAGCGAGGTGGCGGCCAGCGCGATGGCGAGAAACAGCGGCGAGCGAACGGTGCCCGCCGATTTGAAGATGAAGCCGACGCCCAGGCCCAGCGCGAGGGTTGCCACGAAGCCCACGCCGGCGAGGCGAAGGAGCCGGCCCCGCAGCCGCTCGAGGTCGATCTCGAGGCCGGCCAGGAACAGCAGGAACGCGAGCCCGACGAGGGCGAGGATCTGCACCGGCACATCCACCCGCTTCACGAGCTTCAGACCGTGGGGCCCGACGACGATGCCAGCGACGATCTCGAACACGACCGCCGGGACCCGGATCTTCGGGAACATGCCGACAAGCAGCGGGGCAGCAACGGCAATGGCCGAAACGACGACCAGGCTGGCGAACGAAACGTGCGGCATCATGGCCTCCCGAGGTCTGATTCCGTCGGGAAACCTACGGTCTACGCTTCGCTCAGCGTCGGCAACGAGGGCACGCGTACGGGTGCGCGGAGAGTTAGCTGGTTGCGCCCCTGGCACGACTCGAACGTGCGACCCGCTCCTTAGAGAAGAGAGACCAGTTCAGGCGGCTTAGTTAGCGACCGGAGACGGCATGAGGCGGAATAACGCAGCGAGCGCGACTCCCACCGCCTGGTTATTGCGTGCGGGGGTTACTCGAAGCGAGATGCATGAACCGTGGTTCACGGGCCGGGGTAGTAGCACTCATCGGTCTCGGGACAGTAGATGCAGAGAACGTTTACCTGGGTCTTGTCGACCGGTCGCTCGTGAGTCCCGTGTCGGTCAGCCCAGAATGAGCGAAACGCCACCTGTAGCCGGCCGGAGCTCACTGACCGGTACTTCACCTGCACCCGTTCGAATACACCGTCTCGATAGGCAACGAGGTCGAACGGCGCATGTTCAGTGGCAGGGAAGAGGACGACATAGCCCTGTGAAACGAGGTCCGCGTGTGCCTTCGCAACACCGAGGTCACCCTTGTCTTTCGTGTGATGGGCCACGAGCCAGTGCACCTCATGGTACGAACGTATGTTCGACTATTTCGCAGGTTACCGTGAGACGCCCCCGTAGCTCAGGTGGATAGAGCAAGTCGCTTCTAACGACAAGGCCGCGGGTTCGAGTCCTGCCGGGGGCGCCATGCGAGGGAGCGTGGGCCTAGAGCGCAGCCTTACCTGAGCTCGGCTGCCACCTTGGCGAACAGGCGCAGCGACTCGGTGTCGGGGTAGTCGCTGCACCACGGGTAGAAGCCGGTGCAGCCGAGGTCGACGTAGGTGCGGATCTTCTCCGCGACCTGCTCGGGCGTGCCGACGAGGTTGCCGGCCTGCCAGGAGTCGAACGGCTCGCCCCACGGCGACCTCGTACCGCCGTCGACGATCTCCTTCTCGGTCTCCCGGATGAAGACCTCCGCCGAAATCGTCTTGCGGATCTCGTCGTAGTCGCGGCCGACGTCCTTGCAGTGCTGCTGCAGCACCTCGGCCTTGTGCTGCCACTCGTGGGGCTTGCCGCCGAAGTTGGCGGCGTCGGCGTGGCGGGCGACGACCCGGAGGGTGAGCTGCTCGCCTCCCCCGCCGATCAAGACTTCGGGGTGCGGCTGCTGCACGGGCTTGGGGTCGCACTGGGCGCCGTCGAGCGTGAAGAACTTTCCCTTGTACGAGACATCGGGCTCGGTCCACATGGCCTTCACGATCTCGACGGTCTCCCGCAGCATGCGGATGCGGTCCTTGGCCGGCGGGAACTCGTAGCCGTAGCCCTTGAACTCGTGGTCGTACCAGCCGGCGCCGACGCCCCAGATGAGGCGGCCGCCACTCATGACGTCGATGTTCGACGTGATCTTCGCCAGCAGGCCGGGATTGCGGTACGGCGCGCACCCCACCATCTGCCCGAGCTTGATGCGGCTGGTGCGCTGGGAGACGGCGGCCAGCGTCGTCCAACACTCGAACATCGTCTCGTGCGCGGGCACAGGCACGTTGTGGAAGTGGTCGTAGACCCAGAGCGAGTCGAGACCGGACTCCTCGGCCAAGGTAGCGATCTCCACCGCCTTGGCCCACTTCGCCTGCGGATCCTCGATGGAGACCAGCTCCATCTTCCAGCCCTGAGGGATGAACACTCCGAAGGTCAGCTCGTGCGAAGGCATGACGACGTTCTACACAACGTGACGACGGAGCGCTTCACGCGAAGCTCTCCCAGTGACCTACGTGCTCGTGCACGGTGGTGGCTCGACACACCGCTTCTGGGACCGCCTCGTGCCGCTCCTCCCCGACCGCGCCCTCGCCGTCGATCTGCCCGGACGGTGCGACCACCCGGCCGACCTGGCAACGATCACCGTGGACGACGAAGTGGCGTCGGTGGTCGGTGACATCACGGCGACGCGCGTCGACGACCCGATCGTGCTGGTTGCGCACTCGTCTGGCGGGCTGGTCGTTCCCGGTGTCGTAAACGCTCTCGGCCCCGGCCGAATCGAGCGCATCGTGCTGAACGCCGCCCTCGTTCCACCCGAGGGCGGCTGCGGACTCGACGGCATGCAGCCCCGGCACGCGGCGGGGCTGGCCGCGGCCATGGAGGCGGCGAAGGCCGACGGCACCGCCATCACCCTGCCCGGACCTCCCGCCGACGCAGAGCAGTTCCGCAACGCCTACGGCGCCGACCCCTTGAACGACGATGACCTGGCGTTCGCCGTCGACCCCGTCCGGTGTGTGCCCGACACCGTCAACCACTACTTCCAGCCCGTGCACTGGTCGCTTGCCCGAGGCGTGCCGGTGACCTACGTGCTCAACGAACGCGACAAGCCGATCCCGCCCGAGCTACAAGAAGAGATGATCGGCCGCCTACCGGACCCGCCCGAAGTCGTCCGCCTGGCCACCGGCCATCTGCCGGCGGTCACCCATCCCGAGCTCCTGGCGAAAGCGGTGGCATAAGGCGGCCAAACGTGGTTGCGTAGGTCCATGGCCGAGAGCGTGCAAGAGAAGGCCGGGCTCCGCGGTGCGGAGCGCGACGCAGCGACCAAGCGACGGGAGGAGATCAAGGCCGAGCATCTCCACCCCAGAGATGGGCGGGCGACGTCGTCGGCACGCGGTGTGCACCATGTCGCGCTGATCAGCAGCGACGTACTGCGGACCGTCGAGTTCTACCAGGACCTCCTCGAGTTCCCGCTTACCGAGATGTTCGAGAACCGCGACTACGGCGGCTCGAGCCACTTCTTCTTCGACATCGGCAACGGCAACGCCCTCGCCTTCTTCGACCTGCCGGGCCTCGACCTCACCGACTACGCCGAGGTCCTCGGTGGCCTGCACCACCTCGCCATCTCCATGCCGCCCGATCGGTGGCAGCGGGTGAAGGACAAGCTCGACGACGCCGGCGTCGAGTACGCCCACGTCGACGGGTCGTCTCTCTACTTCCGCGACCCCGACGGCGCGCGCATCGAGCTGATCAGCGACCCGCTCGGCGAGATGTACGGCAACCCCGTCTTTTGAGCGGCCCGGTCACCGACGCCGACGCGCCGGCCGCCGCCGCCGTCGACCACGACACTGCCGAGGACGGGCTCGAGATCCTCGACAGTCGCGAAGCAAAGGTCGGCAACCTCCAGGTGCGCCGCGCCCTCCCGCGCCGCACCCACCGCACGGTCGGCGCCTGGTGCTTCGCCGACCACGCAGGCCCGGTTTCGGTCGACGCCGCCCAGCGGGTCGACATCGGCCCGCATCCCCACATGGGTCTGCAGACCGTGACGTGGCTCGTCGCCGGCGAGCTCGTGCACCGCGACAGCCTCGGCTCCGAGCAGGAGATCCGACCCGGCCAGCTCAACCTGATGACCGCCGGGCAGGGTGTGGCTCACGCCGAGGAGACCGCGGGCGGCTACGAGGGGCTCTTCCACGGGATCCAGCTCTGGGTCGCGCAACCCGACGAGACGCGCCACGGCGATCCCGCCTTCGAGCACCACGCCGAGCTACCGCAGCTCGAGCTTGACGGCGCCACCGCAACCGTCTTCGTCGGCGACCTGGGAGCGGCGGTGTCCCCCGCCCGCCGCGACACCCAACACGTCGGCGCCGAGCTGGCCGTGCGCGGCGGTCGCGCGACGCTCCCCGTGCGCCGCGACTACGAGCACGCGCTGATCGTCCTCGACGGCAAGGTGTCGGTCGACGGCCGGATGCTCGAGCCCGGACACCTCGGCTACCTCGGGCTCGACCGCGACGAGGTCGTAATTGGTTCGGCGGACCCGGCGACGGTCATCCTGCTCGGTGGCGTGCCCTTCCCGGAGCCGATCTTCATGTGGTGGAACTTCGTCGGCCGCTCGCAGAACGAGATGGACGCGGCCTACGCCGGCTGGCAAGAGGCCGACAACCGCTTCGGCGCAGTCCACTCGGAGTTGGCCCGCGTTCCGGCGCCGCGACCGCAGTGGTCGCGGCAGCCTTAGGCCGCGCTGACGGTGGTCGCCACCGCCGCCTCGAGGGCGTGCACGAGCACCTGCTCCTGCACGGCGAGGAGTCGGTCGCGATCGAGATCGCGGTTGCGGAGCCAGTCGAGCGTCGTCTCCTCGATAAAGCCGACCCAACCGCGCACCGCCGTGCGAACTGCCGGATCGAGGTCGACCAGGCCCAGCGCCTCGACGACGCGTCGAGCGGACTCGGCGCGGGTCTCTTCGGAGATCGCCTGCAGCTCCTTGTCGCTCCCAGCCGCGCCGCGCACGAGGGCGATGTAGAGCGCCTCGTTCTCGGCCACGTAGTCGACATAGTTGGCCAGGCTGGCGTGGAGGCGATCCATGTGGTGCAGCTCGGGGTCGGGCTCGGTGACCTCGAGCAGGTGGCGGGCGGCCTCGCGGGCGACCGCCACGTAGAAGTCGCGCTTGGTCGGGAAGTAGTGGAACAGCAGGCCGCGGGAAATTCCGGCGGCCTCGGCGATCTCGTCGACAGGAACCCGGTCGGGTGACTCCGAACTCAACATGCGGAGGCCGAGCTCGATCAGCTGCGCCCGGCGCTCTTCGGGGTCGAGCCTGGCTGCCCGTGCCCGCGTCCGTGTCGCCATGTCCAACATTCTAGTTGAACGTGACTCAATAGTGGGGTACATTTATTGAGGAACGTTCAACAGCCCCCAGGAGCACCCGATGCCCCACACCCGCATCGCCATCGTCGGCGCCGGCTTCGCCGGACTGGGCGCCGCCATCCGCCTCCGCCAGGAAGGCATCGACGACTTCGTCGTGTTCGAGAAGAACGGCGACGTCGGCGGCACCTGGTGGGACAACAGCTATCCCGGCTGCCGCTGCGACGTGCCGTCGCACCTCTACTCGTTCTCCTTCGCCCTCAACCCCGAGTGGAGCGAGACCTATTCGCCCCAGCCCGAGATCTGGGCCTATCTACGCCACACCGCCGAGCGCTTCGGCGTCCTTCCCCACATCCGCCTGAACACGCAGGTGAGCGACGCGTCGTGGGATGCGGCGGCCCAGCAGTGGCGACTCGAGACGCCGGACGGCCTGCACACGGCCGACGTGCTCATCGGCGGCAACGGCGCCCTGAGCGAGCCGGCGACGCCCGACCTCCCCGGCCTCGATCGCTTTCAGGGCCCGGCTTTCCACTCGGCGCGGTGGGACTCGAGCCAGGAGCTGGCGGGCAAGCGGGTCGCCGTCATCGGCACCGGCGCCTCCGCCATCCAGATCGTCCCCAACATCCAGCCCGACGTCGCCCAGTTGCACGTCTTCCAGAGGACGCCGCCGTGGGTGCCGCCCCACAGCGGCCGGCCGATCACCAAGGCCGAGCACATCGTCTACCGCCGGGTTCCCGGCGCACAGCGCTTCGTGCGCAACTTCGTCTACTGGACGCGCGAGATGCTCGCCTACGGCATGACGAAGAATCCTCGGGCGCTGAAGCTGGTGCGCCGCGTGGCCACCCGCCACATGCAGTCCCAGGTCAAGGACCCGGCGCTGCGCAAGAAGATCACGCCGCAATACACGCCCGGGTGCAAGCGGCTTCTGCCGTCGAACGACTACTACCCGGCGCTCACCAAGGAGAACGTCGAGGTCGTCACCGACGGCATCGCCGAGATAAAGGAGCGCTCGATCGTCACCGTCGACGGCACCGAGCGCGAGATCGACGTGCTGGTAATGGCCACGGGGTTCCACGTCACCGACAACCCGATGATGGAGCACATCCGCGGGACCGACGGACGCTCGCTGCTCGAGCAGTGGCGCACGAGCGGCGCCGAGGCGTACCTCGGCACGACCGTGCCGAACTTCCCCAACCTGTTCGTGCTGGCGGGACCGAACACCGGCATCGGGCATACGTCGCTGGTATTCATGATCGAGGCCCAGATCGACTACGTCCTCGACGCCCTGCGCACGATGCGCACCCGCCAGGCCGCGACGGTCGAGGTTCGGCGCGAGCCGTTCGAGGCCTACAACGTCGACGTGCAGGCCAGGATGCAGAAGACGGTCTGGAACACCGGCGGATGCGCCAGCTGGTACCTCGACGACCAAGGCCGCAACACCACGCTGTGGCCCGACTACACGTGGAAGTTCCGCCGAGCCACTCGCCGCTTCGACCCCGAAAACTACGAGTTCGGTTCGCCGGTAGCACCGGTGGCCGAGCCCCGCGAGCGTGTGGAGGTGGGTTCCTGATGGCCGGTCGCCGCGTCGATATCCCCGGCTCTCTCGTCCTCGTCACCGGTGCCGGCAGCGGCATCGGCAGAGCGACTGCACTGCAGTTCGCACGCGCCGGAGCGCGTGTGCTCGCCGTCGACATTGACCGGGAGGCAGCCGAGAAGACCGCCGCTGCCTGCGCCGAGCTCGGCGTCGAATCCGGGGCGTACCAAGCCGACGTCGCCGACCGCGTGGCGGTCGCCACCCTGGCCGACACCGTGCACGCCGAGCACGGCCCTCTCGACATCCTCGTGAACAACGCCGGCGTCGGCATGTCCGCTCGCTTCCTCGACATGCCCCTCGAGGACTGGGACTGGATCGTGTCGATCAACCTCATGGGCGCCATCCACATGTGCCACGCATTCGGGCCCCGGATGGTCGAACGGGGCCGCGGCCAAGTGGTCAACATCTCGTCCGGCCTCGGCTACACGCCCACCGGGACCGAGCCTGGCTATGGCACGACCAAGGCGGCGGTGCTGGCGTTCAGCCGCAGCCTGCGCGCCGACTGGCACGGTCGAGGTGTCGGCGTGTCTGCCATCTGTCCGGGCGTCATCAACACGCCGATCATCAGCCACACCCGGTTCCGCGGCGACCAAGGCGACCCGGAGCGGGTGGCGCGCGTGAAGGATCTGTTCTCCAAGCGGGGCCATCCGCCCGAGCTCGTCGCCAAGGCGGTCCTGGCCGCGGTGCGCGACAACAAGTCGGTCGTTCCCGTCGGTGTCGAATCCCGCATCGGGTGGTACATCAGCCGAGGAGCGCCGGTGCGCTTCACCGACTGGATGGCTCGGGTCGCAGCACGGAGGGTCTGACAGTGAAGAAGTCGAGTCTGGTCAAGCTGGCGGTCGCCACGGGTGCGGCCGGAACCGCCGGGGCGGTCGTCGCCGCCGGCCGCCGCTGGGCCGCCAACGACGATCCCGACGCTGACACCCGCCTCGTCGTGCCCGACGGTGACGACGTTCGGGTTCCCACGCCCGACGGCGGCGAGATCGCCGGGACGGACGCGGGTGCGGCCGGCGACGGTCGCACCTTCGTGCTCGTGCACGGCTGGACCAACGACCGTCGCATCTGGGCACCGGTCGCCGGGCTGCTCGTCGAGCGCGGCCACCGCGTCGTTCTCTACGACCAGCGCGGCCACGGCGCGTCGCGCGCCGGGCGCGACGGGCTGACGATCGAAGCCCTTGGGAACGACATGGCTGCCGTGCTCGAGCACCTCGACATCCGCGACGCGATCGTCGCCGGCCACTCGATGGGTGGCATGGCGGCACAGGCGTTCGCCATCGAACACCCCGACGTGCTGTCAGAGCGTGTCGCCGCTGTCGCCCTCGTCTCCACCGCCTGCTCCGAGCTGGCCATGCCGGGGCCCGCCAACCGGCTGGCGCCGCTCGTCCTCGGCAGCAGCCTCGTCAGCCGGTTCGTCTCGAACTCCCGGCTCGGCCCGTTCCTCGTGCGCGGCACCATGGGCCGCAAGGCGACGCTCTCCAACCTCAAGGCCATGCAGGACACGTTCGCGGCCACCGAGCCGTCGGCGCGCGCCGACTTCTACCGCGCGATGGCGGCAATGGATCTGAGCGAAGGCTTGGCCGACGTCGATGTTCCCGTGCTCGTCATCTCGGGCGTGCGCGACGGACTGGTGGCCCACAAGAACAGCAAGCGATTGGCCGACATCATCAACGGCGCCCGGTTCGAGGCGATCCGCGACGCCGGCCACATGCTGCCGCTCGAACTCCCAGGCCAGGTGGCCGGGCTGCGGGAGCGGTTGGCCCAGGAGTCGACAGAGCACGATCGGTCGTTGAGCGCCGCCGCTCGGTAACTTCCGAGGCGAATGGCCGATGCCGTCGCGGTCCACGAGGGACTGTTCACTACCGAGCCCCGCCTGATCGGCGGCAGGTGCGCGGCGTGCGGCCGTCATCAGTTCCCACGCGGGCCGCTCTGTCCGTACTGCGGAAGTGAGGATGTCGGCGAGGCGCTGCTGTCGCCACGCGGCACG
>JAFAUA010000517.1 GCA_019243595.1 Acidimicrobiia bacterium | reverse complement strand
GAAGGAGCCACTGCGTAGGGGGAGGGCGTGGGCGTCGCCCCGGAGGAACGCGGCGCCGGGCGGCGCCTCGTCGGAGGCGAGGCGGACGAAGGGTTCGGAGATGTCAGCGCCGACGACGCGGCAGCCGTGACGCGCCAGGGCATGGCTGTGACGCCCGGGTCCGCAGCCGACGTCGAGCACGCGCTGTCCGGATTCGAGCGCGAGGGCGTCGATCAGGAACGAGGCTTCTTGCTCCGTGCCTTTGGTGAACGAGTAACGCAGATACGCGGGCCCGACGTAATCGGCCAGCGCCTCGAACCAGTGTGGCGCCACGGCGCCAGCCTCGCGCTGCTCATGATGGCGTCAGGACATGGACCGCTCCGCACTCCGCCGGCGTCGACCCAGAGCGACGAGGCCGACGACGCCGATGGCGCCCGGAGCCGTGAACGTTCCGAGCGTCGTGACAGCCGGCAAGGGCGTGCCACAGTTGCCACCGAGCGATACCGCCGGCGACGACTGGGTCAGGTCGTAGCCGTCGTAGTTCCAATGCGCGTGCACTGTTAGCGCCACCGACCCGGTGGCGTCCCCCGGGAGCGTGGTGGTTCCCCTCGCGGTGGCGCCTGGAGCGACCTTGGACGGGAAACCGGTGACCGTGCCCCGTGTGGAGGTCGCGGACACGATGCTCATGTCCTGGCCACTCCCGGTCTGGGAGTTCGTGACGGTCCACCGCACAACCTGCTGGTCCGACGAGCACGACACCGTGCCGCGCGGTGTGGCGTCGTGGGCAGAGGCCGGTGTCGCAAGGGCGAGAAGTGCGATCGCCGTCCCACCGATCCACAGCGCGAGTCGTCGCGTGCCAATGGCCCTCTTCACTCTCCGACCCTCCATACCAAACGGGATGTCTGAATCGGCAGTATAGAGAGATATAGGCGCTCTGTCTAGTTTGTCAGGATCGAGGGAATCGGCTAGCGGCCGCTGAGCTCGATCCCGCCCGAGGAGCAAATCCACTCACCGGGGATCACGCGCCAGTGCTTGACGCCGCCGGAGACCGAGTCGCAGTCGGTCCTCGTGGTCATGGCCTTGGCGCCCGAGTAGAAGCTGAAGGTCAACAGGACGATGAACGCCCAGAACAGCACGGGGTGGCCGGGAGCAAAGTCGTGTGAACGTGCCACGCGCCCATAGTGCCCGTGTGCGCGCGCTACGTAAAGGAGTCGTTCGGCCCATCGCGCTTCACCCTTCCGACTGACCGCTGTCCGAATTGACTGACTTATCCGATTCGTCTATCTTCAGGAAAAACGAGGAGGGCGGCTCGTGCGGAAACGAAGGCTACTGACGGCGGCGGCGCTCACGATCGGTGTCACCGTTGCTGCCGGCCCCGCCTCGGCGGCAGGCATCGCGATCAGCGGCTCAATGGAGGGCAACAACCTCGGAGCCAACGCCGTGCACGCGGGCGACTGGGTCGCCGCCGGCTACGACTTCAAGATCAACGGCTCACACCCGACAACGACCATCGGCTTCGGCGGCGCTCGTGTCGACATCCCGGTGAGCTGTACCGACGGCGGCACCGTGGTGGGCACGATTCGGATCCCCCTCGCCGGCGGTCCCTACAGCGACTCGCAGAACTTCACCGACTGGCTACCGACGGGTGACCAGCAGGTACCGGCGTCGTTCGAAGGCGCCGTGCAGGCGCCCGACCTCTGCAACGGCAGCGCCATGTTCGACACCAGCAGCGGCGCCACATTCAGCGCAGATCTACAGGCGAGCGGCTCCAACGCGGTGACAGTGCGCTTCCACTACCGCGACCCCGCGGCGAAGGGGAAGGGCAACCATGACTGCGCCGACGCGGCCGATCCGCTCGCCGGCGACGCGGCCACGTGCGGGGCATCTTGGAGCAGCAGCCCGTCGTTCGGGCCGAGCGTCACCGATACGCCAGTGCCCGTGGGCGCGCTCGGTGGCATTGGGTTTGCCGCTGTCGGTGCGGGTGCCTTCGCCCTCGTGCAACGACGCTCGCGCCGCCGGCTCGTCACCCCTTAGCGTCGGCCCAGCTGTCGCCCCATGACAGGTTGACGGCGAGCTCGACGCACAGCTCGCACGCGCCCGACATGGCCGCCAGCGTGAGCTCGGCCGCGCGTCCGCGTTCGTCGGGCGGTACCTCGAGGATGACCTCGTCGTGAACCTACAGGACGAGGCGGCTCTCGAGCCCTTCGTCCTCGAGCGCATGGTCGAGACGGACGAGGGCGATCTTGAAGATGTCGGCGGCCAGGCCTTGGATGCCGGCGTTCATCGCCTGGCGCTCCCCCGCCTGGCGGATGCGGAAGTTCCCCGACGACAGCTCCGGGATCTGGCGACGGCGGCCGAACAGCGTCTCGGTGTAGCCGCGGTCGCGCGCCTCGGCGACCACGTTCTCCATGTACTCCTTCACCTTCGGGAAGGCCTGGAAGTAAGAGGCGAGGATCACCGCTGCCTCTTCGGTGGGGATGCCGAGCCGCTGGCCGAGGCCGTAGGCCTCCATGCCGTAGGCC
>JAFAUA010000401.1 GCA_019243595.1 Acidimicrobiia bacterium | reverse complement strand
CAGCGTGTGCTCGATCGTGCCCTCCCACCGCTCCCACACGATCACCAGGCTGATGTCGTCGAGGATCGCCGAGAGGTAGGCCCACACGAGCGTGCCGATCAACAGGAACAGCAGCAGGTTGTTCGCCTGCCTCCCGGTGACGATGTGCTCGGTAGTCAGCTGCTTGGCGATGAACGTGATCGCCAGCGTGTTGACCACGCCATAGACGAGCCACACGACCTCCCACGCCCAGTGGCGTCTCCAGAGGTTCGTCTGGCGCTCGACAAAGGCCCACCCAAGGGTGGCCTGGTGCCCGATCTTGAACCGGCGCGCCGGTGCTTGTAGTTGAAGCTCACTCACCGACGGTCACCTCCTCCTCGTCATCGTCGACCGTGCGCCCGGTCAGCTCCATGAACACGTCCTCGAGGTCGACCTCGTCGACGGCCTGGCCGTTGGCGACCGCCTGGCGCAGTTCTGCCGACGTCCCCTCGGCGACGATCCGGCCGCCCACGATGAAGGCGATGCGGTCGCACAGCGCCTCGGCCTCGGCCATGTCGTGGGTGGTGAGGATGATCGTGGCGTCGTGCTCGCGCTGCACCTCGCGGATGAAGCGCTGGACGTCGCGCTTGCTCCGTGGGTCGAGCCCGGTGGTCGGCTCGTCGAGCAGCATCAGCACCGGCGACGTGAGGAAGGCGCGAGCCACGGCGATCTTCTGCTGCTGGCCGCGCGACAGTTCCTTCACCATCGCCCGGCGCTGATTTCCGTCGAGACCGAGGCGGTCGAGGATCTGCTCGGACCGCTCGACGGCAACCGAGGCTGTGAGCCCGTAGGCGCGCCCGTAGAACAACAGGTTCTCGAGCGCCGACATCTGCCTGAAGAACGACGGGTCGGCCGACACGCGGTTGATCAGCTGCCGGACCTGGAGCGAGTCGTGCTCCACCTCGTAACCGAAGACCTCGACGTCACCCGCGTCGGCCAAGACGAGCGCCGAAAGGATGCGGATCAGCGTCGACTTACCGGAGCCGTTGGCTCCGATGAGCCCGAAGATGCTGCCGCGCCGGACCTCGAAGGAGACATCGTGCACGGCGCGCACCCGCCGCTTTCGATACCGGAATGTTTTGGAGACACCTCGTACGACAAGAGGCTGAGGAGAAGGGAAGGGAGACATTGCAGTCCTCACTGATCGAAGGCGGAGCACGCGGCGCGACGGCGTCACGCGTGCGGGACGCGAATCGGTACGGCTGGAGGACTGCGGGAGTTGCCAGGAGTGTGCCGGCTAGGCCGGCACCTCGGGACTTAGGCGAAGCCCTCCACGCCGCGGATCGACCGACGTCGTGTCACACCGGGATTGACGCTGCCTGCCACGGCGACCTCCTCGGCGAGGGCAAGTGCCGCGATGTTAGCCCTCGGTGGTGAGATTGATCGCCGCGGGCCCGGCGGGCTCGATGGCGACCGGCTCGACGATGCTCTGCTCGACCGCGTCGTGGGCATCCATTGCCGCCTCGATCACGTAGACGATCTCGTCGCCGATGAGCTCGTCGCGGTCGACCAGGGCGTCGCGCAGGCCCTCGACCACGTGGCGGTGCTCGTCGAGCATCGTCCGCACGGCCTTCTTGGCGTCGTTGAGGATGCGGTCGACGGCCTCTTTGCCATCGTCATTCGACAGCACCTTGGCGACGACGTTCGCAGCCCCTTGCATCTCGATGGCGTCGTAGGAGATCAGGGAGCCAGCCATGCCGAGCGAACCCACCATCTGGGCCGCGGCCTGGGTGGCTGCCTGCAGGTCGCCGGCCGGGCCGGTGCCGGCCTCACCGAAGAACAGCTCCTCGGCAACCATGCCGCCCATGGCGATCTGAATCAGGGAGATGATCTCGCTGCGCGTCTTGGTGAAGCGCTCCTCGATGTCGGAATGCGCAAGCAGACCGAGCGCATCGCGGCGCTTGATGATCGACAGAACCTCAAGCTTGCGGCCGCTGCCGACGAGGTAGGCGACGGTGGCGTGGCCCGCCTCGTGGGTGGCGATCGTGCGCCGTTCGTTTTCCGTGTACTCGACGGGGTTCTTGAGGCCGATCTCCTCGGTCATCTTCGCCTGCTGGATGTCGTGCCAGTCGAGGGCGTCGGCGCCGCGTCGCAGGGCCCACACCAGGGCCTCGTCGAGGATGTGCTCGATCATCACCGGCGAGTAGCCGAACGTCATGGCCGCAAACGCCTCACGCTTGGCCGGGTCGTCGAGCTCGGGCTCGTGCGCCTTCTTGTCGAGGTAGTAGTCGATGATCTCGCGGCGACCGCTGCGACTGGGCAGATCGAAATAGATCGAGCGGTCGAAGCGACCGGGCCGCAGGAGTGCCGGGTCGAGGTCGGCAGCCCGGTTGGTGGCACCGATGACGAGGATGTTGGCGGCCGCCGTGCGCGGACGCCGCAGCTGGCGGTGGTGCGGGAGCCAGCGGTTGATCACGTCGATCAATGCGCCGACCATGCGAACGCTGGCCGTCGGCGTGTCGAACGACTGCAGCTGGATCAGCAACTCGTTGACGACCCCGGAAATGCCCTCA
>JAFAUA010000313.1 GCA_019243595.1 Acidimicrobiia bacterium | reverse complement strand
ACCACATCGCCCACGACAGTCGCGCCGCTCCAGCTCAAGTAGCGCGCACCCAAAACCTCCGATCTTTGATTCGCGCCCGGCAAACGGGCACAAGTGGAGCGCGACGCCAACATCGGAGAGGTTTGGGGGTCGGGTGCGTTCTACGGTTGGCGCGTGGCTGCGCCGCACGCGCCGTGGAAGCTGCTCGGTGACTGCGTCGTCGGGCTTGCCCGCCGGCCCCGCGGCGGCGCGCTTCCGGATGGGCTGCGTCCGCTCGTCGGGCCTGCAGTCGTCATCGCCGCCCGGTACCAGGAGTCTCCGGTCGGGCCCTATTCGGAGATGGTCGTCGCCGAACCGGCGCGCCTCGGGCTGCGCCCGGGGCTGTGCATCACCACGAGCGTCGTCGACGCGGCCGACGCCCGCGTGGGCGGCCGCCTCAACTGGGGCTTCCCGAGGGAGCTGGGCACGCTGCTGTGGGATCGCAACGGCGAGGAGCGACAGCTCAAGTGGGTCGAGCGGGGGATGGTCGTGCGCGGCCAGCGTTCGGGACCGGTGCTGCCCCTGCTGATCCCGATGCGCAACCTGCAACGGCGGGGTGACGGCCCCGTCGTCATCCCCGCCCGCGTCCGCGGCCGCGGCCACGTGGCGCGCATCGAGGTCGAGCTCGACGACAACGATCCGCTGGTGTGGCTCGCCGGTTCCCACCGCGGCCTGGTCGTCGACGGACTGCACTTCACCCTCGACCCGGCCCGCCTGCCTGCCGGCCTCACGTCGACCCTTCGGGCCCCGCTGACCGCGCCCGAGCCGGCGATGAGCGGCGCCGAGTACGCTGTCGGCTCCGCCACGTGCGGGTAAGGGCGTATGGCTCAGTCTGGTAGAGCGCCTCGTTCACACCGAGGAGGTCACTGGTTCAAGTCCAGTTACGCCCACGCTTGAACCAGTCCAAGGATGCTCGCCCCCCGGCGTCGAACTCATAGAGAGATGATCGGCGGCGTTCCGGGCTCGTCGGGTCAGAGGACCAAGCGGGGGAGGCGCATCGGCGCGGCTGTGTTGCTGCTCGCCGGGACCATCGGCGCGGGCGTCTCGCAGCTGGCGGCGCCGTCGGCTCGCGCTTCGGGTGCGGGTCCGTGGGAGGCGTCGGCCAACGCCGCCGTCGTGGGTGTCGCACCGTCTACCGGCGGGATCTCGTTGACGACCTACCTCGGGCAGGCCAGCACCGCCTATGTCCAGACCGAGAGCCAGGCGTCCTCGGCGTTCTTTAGTCTCGGCGGCCTCGGCTATGTGCTCGCGGCCAGCCCGCTGTGCCCCGGCGAGCTTCCGCCCTACACCCTCGACAAACAACCGCAGACGCTCGTCGCCGACTCGGCACACGGGTCCGCCAACAAGACCAGCCAGTCCCAGCTCTATCCGGGCCTCAACACCCCGCCGGGTGTCGGCAGCGAACACGTGGAAGTGTCATCGGACCCGACGCGCGCCTACGCCAAGACCTACCCGTTCACCCAGCAGGTCCCCGGGGTGCTGGAGGTGAGCGGCTGGGCGACGTCGACGGTCCGCTACCTCGCCGATGCCGGCCAGCAGGCCGACTCCTCCGTCGTCGAGAACATCAGCGTGCTGGGCGGCAAGGTCGTTCTCGAGGGTCTGAAGTGGACCGCGTCACAACACGCGGGCACCACCAAGGAATCGCACGGCACGTTCAGCTACGGATCGATCACCATCACCGGCGCGCCCGGCGTCCCGATCACCATTCCGGGAACCGTCCCCATTGCCACCGCCCTGAAGCAGGCGAACGCCGTCCTCGGGGTCTTCGGCGTCACGCTCGTGCCGCCCGCAGAGTCCACCGACCCCGGGACGGGCGGGATCTCGATCGGGGCGCTGCAGATGCACTTCACCGGCTCGGCGGCCGACAACATGCTCGTCGGCCCGGCGTTCGGCCCGCTCACTCAAGTCATCAACACGTTCAACGGTCAGCTCGGCACGGGCCTCGACTGCAAGCAGGTCAAGAACCTCCTTGGTCAGCTGGCGCGTCCGAGCGAGACGGTGCTGCAGGTCCTGCTGGGCGGCGTTGCCGGTTCGGGCGCTGTTGACGTGTTCTTCGGCGGAGCGACGGCGGACACCATCGCGGCGCCGAACTTCGGCGACCCCTTCGCCTTCTCCGCCGCGCCGGCGGCGTCTCTTCCCGTGACGGGCGCGTCGGCCGCGACCCCCGGGAGCGGGCCGGTGTTCACGCCTGGGGTGCCCGGGACCCCTGGGTCCGCCGCCGCGCCGAGTACGGCTGTCGAGGCGCAGCACGAATCGTTGGCCGGGTCGTCGAAGTGCGTCACAACCAGCCCGACGCACTCGGGCGGTTGTTGGAACGGCCTCGGTACATGGGCTGGCGGTGCTGCAGCCGTTCTCGGAGGGCTGCTGCTCTACGCGGACATGAGAAGGAGCCGTCGTATCCGGCCGCGAGAGCCAGACGGAGTTGATGCATGAAGGATCTGTCCCGCCTTCGACCGAGTGACCGCCGGCTCTTGGCGGGGTACGGCCCCGCGGTCCTGATCTCGGTGGCGTTCTTGCTGATGGCCCTCCTGGCGCCCACCGTGGCTCCGGAGAAGATCGTCGGCGCCGGCGGGGGCTCGGAGCCCGGAGCAGGCGTCGCTGCATCGGGCGCGACGGCCGGAAGTGCCGCGACCGCCGGCGCGCCGGGCGGGGTCGCCAGCGGAGCAACCGCCGGCAGTGCCGCCAAGGCCGGACACGCCGCGCCCGGCGTCGTACAAGCGTGCCAGGGCCCGCAGGTGCCCGGCGATCCGTACTCGCCGGCCTGCCTGACGTTCTCGGGCGACAACGGCGGGGCGACCAGCCACGGCGTGGACGCGACGACCATCAACGTCGCGTACCGCGTCCCCGCCGACAACACCGCGAGTGTGCAGCAGGCCATCCAGCAGATCGCCGGCAAGTACAACGCCAGCCGCTTCTCCGACACGCCCGAGTCGATCACTCGAACGCTCAACGATCTGGTGACCTACTTCAACAACAAGTTCCAGTTCTACGGGCGCAAGATCGCGCTCAAGCAGTACAACGGCCAGGGTCAGATCGGCCAGGAGCTCACCGACGGAGGCCAGGCGGCGGCCCAGTCCGACGCCATCCACGTGGCCCAGGGCATGGGGGTCTTCGCCGACGTCAGCGCCCTGACCCAGCCCTACGCCGAGGCCTTGGCCGCCCAGAAGGTGATGAACTTCGGCGCTCCCTACATGTCCCAGGAATGGTTCCAGGCCCATGCGCCGTACTCGTGGAGCTTCTTTCCCAACTGCACCGATCTGAGTGACGAGTCGGCGGCCATCTCGGTCGGGGAGATGGCCAACCAGAACGTCACATGGGCCGGTCAAGGAGTGCAGAACGGCAAGCCGCGCAAGGTGGCGTTCGTGTACCCCGACAATCCGATCTACGTGCAGTGCGCCAAGCGCGTAGTCGACGCGTTGGCCAAGGCTGGGCATCCCGTGGCCGACAACATCACCTACACGCTCGACCTGTCGCAGCTCTCGCAAGAGGCGGGCAGCATCGAGCAGAAGATCGTCAACGACGGCATCACGACCATCGGCTGTGGCTGCGACCCGATCACGCTCGTATACCTGACCGGCGACCTCGAGAACGCCCACTACGAGCCCGAGATCTTCAACATCGGCGCTGCCTTCACCGACATCGACCTGGTTGCCCAGCTGTTCAACCAGAAGGTGTGGGCCCACGCCGCTGGTGTCACCAACAACGGCGATGTGCCGCCTTACGGCGGGTCGCTGGGCTATGCGGCGGCCAAGTCGGTCGATCCCAACAACCCACCGGCCCACATCGTCGACATCGTCTACGAGCAGCTCTACATGCTGGCGCTCGGCATCCAACTCGCGGGACCCAACCTCACCCCGGCCAACTTCCAGCAGGGAATGTTCAACTACCAGGGCGGCAACGGCGAATACGGCCCGTGGACCTTCAACCTCAAGGGCACGACCTACTGGACGCCACAACACCAGTACCGCTTCGAATGGTGGAACCCGAACCTCATCTCGACGTTCGATCAGCAGCAGGGCGCGTGGGTCGTCGGCAAGACGTTCTACAGCGCGTCGAACACGCCGCCCGGCCCGCCGCCGGTCTTCCCTAACGGGCCCCAGTAGTGAAAGTGTCGCAGTGATGTCCGGGGTGCCGGGGCTCAGCCGTCCATTCAGCCGGTCGGCGCTGATCGGGCTGGCCACCGTGCCCGCGGTGCTCATCCTCACGCAGATCTTCCCTCACAGTGTCCCGCTCGGGACCGTCCTCTACGGCGTGCTCTACGGCGGTCTCAACGGCCTCCTCGCCGTGGGCCTGGTGCTGACCTACCGCGTCACCCGGTCGATCAACTTCGCCTACGGCGCCATGGGTGGTCTGCCCGCAGGCATCGGAGCGTCGCTGTACCTCGCCCACCATTGGCCGTGGTTCTCGGTCATCATCTTCTCCGTTGTCTTCGGCGCCGCCGTCGGTCTCGCCGTCGGTGCGCTGATCAACTGGCGGTTCTCGCACTCGCCGAAACTGGTGTTGACCGTCGCGACGATCGGGTTGTCGCAGCTGCTCGGCGGCCTCGCCCTGTACGTTCCTCGCTACTTCCACGGGCCGGCGATCATCGCCTCGTTCCAGACCGGTCTGTCGAAGGCGCACGCCAGCATCAGGCCGGTGCTGTTCAACGGCAATGACCTCGTGGTGGTCATCGCCGTCCCGATCGTCGTCCTCGGTGTGTCCTGGTTCCTGCTCGGTACCGATGCCGGCCGCGCCGTGCGGGCTATCGCCGACAATCCCGACCGGGCCCGGCTGGTCGGCATCCCCGCCCGTCGGTTGCTGCTCGGTGTTTGGGCCGTCAGCGGACTGGTCGCGGGGCTGACCGTCATCCTGCAGGCCCCGCGGGCGGGCGTCCCGCTGAACGCCGCCGTCGGACCCGCGATCCTCCTGCCGCCGCTCGCCGCCGCCGTGGTCGCCAAGATGGACTCTCTCGTGACTGCGTTCGCGGCGGCCGTCGGGCTGGGTGTGCTCGAGTCGGTGGTCCGGCTCGACATCTCCAAGCAGTCCATCGAGACGCCGCTGTTCCTCGTCGTGATCCTCGTCGCCCTGCTGCTGCAGCGCCGCTCCGAGAGCCGGGCCGAGGCCGGTGATGAGGCGTCGTGGTCGGCAGCCGGTGCGTTGCGTCCGATCCCGGCGTTCATGCGCACCCTGCCGGAGGTTCGGGCCGCCCGGGCATTGGGAGCCGCGGTCCTCGCCATCGTCGCCCTTTCCCTTCCGACCGTTCTCACGCCGGGCCGGCTGGACCAGGTGAGCATCGGGCTGGTGTTCGGCCTGGGGGCGCTGTCTCTTGTGGTCCTCTCGGGTTGGGCGGGCACGATCAGCCTCGGCCAGTTCGCGCTCATCGGCGTGGGAGCGGTGGCTGCCGGCGACCTGATCGTGCACCTCAACCTCGACTTCTTCCTGTCGATGGTCGCCGCCGGTGTCGTGGGCGCCGCCGCCGCGGTGATCCTCGGCTCGCCGGCGCTGCGCGTGCGCGGGATCTACCTGGCCGTCACCACGCTGGCGTTCGCGGTGGCGGCCAACAACTTCTTCTTCAACCCCGTCGACTTCGGCAAGGAGCTGCCCGACGCCAACTCGGTCGTCCGGCCCGTGTTGTGGAAGCGCTTCCCGCTCCACGGCGAGGGCGACCTGTACTTCCTGTGCCTCGGGATCCTCGTCCTGGCGATCGTGCTCACGCGCGGGATCCGTAACGCGCGGCCCGGTCGGGCGATCCTGGCCACGCGCGACAACATGCGCGCAGCCGAAGCCATGGCCGTTCCCACCGCCCGGACGCGCCTCGTCGCCTTCATGATCTCCGGCGTCATCGCCGGCGTCGCCGGGGCGTTGTACGTCGCCATCATCGGCGGCGTCGGGTTCCAGACGTTCCAGCCGGTCGACAGCGTCACCGTCTTCTCGATGGTCGTGATCGGCGGACTGTCGTCGATCGCCGGGTCGCTGGGTGGCGTGGCGCTCATCCAGTGGATCGGGATCGAGTTCCCGAAGGCGCAGATCCTGCTGACTGGCGTGGGCCTGCTGATCGTGCTGATGGTGTTCCCCTCCGGGCTGGCCGGTCTCTACGAGCGCCTGCGGGACTGGGCGTTGGTGAGAGTGGCCCGCCGCCGCGGTCTCGATACCAGCGTGTGGGCCGACGCCGGCACAACGGCGGACGCGCCGGAGGTGGCGGTCTCGTCGGGCGATGAGACCGCAGCGTTCGTTCCGGTGAGCGCCGAATCGGATGGCAACGGCAATGGCCAGGGTGTCCTTCTGCGCTGCACGGGCGTCAACGCCGCCTACGGGCAGCTACAGGTCCTGTTCGGCGTCGACATGACCGTGCGCGAGGGCGAGATCGTCGCTCTGCTGGGGACCAACGGCGCCGGCAAGTCCAGCCTGCTGCGATCGGTAACGGGGCTGCTTCCGGCGAGCGCCGGGACCATCACTTTCGACGGGCAGGACATCACCTCGACTCCAACCGAGTCAGTCGCCAACATGGGTCTGACGATGATGCCCGGCGGCCGCGGGGTGTTCCCGTCGTTGACGGTCAGCGAGAACCTGCGGGTCGCCTCCTGGCCCATCCGCGGTGACCGGGCCGCGGCCGAGGACGCGCGTTCCCGCGCCATCGCCCTGTTCCCCATCCTGGGCGAACGGGAGAATCAGCTGGCGGGGAATCTCTCCGGCGGCGAGCAGCAGATGCTCTCGTTGGCGATGGCGTTCCTGGTCAAGCCCAAGCTGCTGTGCATCGACGAGCTGTCGCTCGGTCTGTCACCTACGGTCGTCTCGACGCTGCTCGATGCCGTTCGCGACATCCACCGCGCCGGGACGACGATTCTCATCGTCGAGCAGTCGGTCAACGTTGCCCTACTGCTGGCCGAGCGGGCGACCTTCCTGGAGAAGGGCCAGGTGCGCTTCACCGGACCGGCGGCGGGACTGCTCGACCGGCCCGACCTGTTGCGCGCCGTTTTCATCGGCAATCAAGGCGGCAAGGCAGACGTCCCCGGGCTGGGAACGGTGACCTCCCGGCGGTCGATTGGCAAGCACGTCGGACCGACGATCGAACGCGACGCGACCCCTGCACTCGAATGCATCGGCTTGGTGAAGCGCTTTGGCGGCATCAGGGCCGTCGACGAGGTCGATCTCACGGTGATGCCCCACGAGGTCGTCGGGTTGATCGGTCACAACGGCGCCGGCAAGACGACGCTCTTCGACGTCGTCTCGGGCTTCTTGAGGCCGAGCGGCGGACGGATCCGTATCTTCGGCGACGAAGTCACCGACTACCCGGCGTACCGGCGAGCACGGACGGGTCTGGGCCGGTCGTTCCAGGAGGCGCGCCTCTTCCCGAGTCTGACCGTGACCGAGACGATCTCGGTTGCGCTCGAACGTCACCTCGTCTCGCGCGAGCCGTTCGCGGCGGCCTTTCGGATGCCGGCATGCACCGACTCGGAGGCCGCGGTCGCCGAGCGGGTCGAGGAGGTGATCGAGCAGCTCGGGCTGACGGCGTATGCGCAACGACCGATCGGTGAGCTTTCGACGGGCACGCGCCGAATCGTGGAGCTGGCCTGCGTTCTGGCCCAACGGCCGTCTCTGTTGCTCCTCGACGAACCGTCTGGTGGCGTCGCCCAAGCGGAGACCGAGGCGCTCGGTCCGTTGCTGCGCGAGGTGGCACGTGACACCGGCTGCACGATGGTGGTGATCGAGCACGACATGGCGATGATCTCGGCGCTGTGCGATCGGCTGGTCGCACTGGAGCTGGGCTCGGTGATCGCCGAGGGCAAACCGGCCGAGGTGCTCTCGCACCCGGAGGTGATCGCGTCCTATCTGGGCGCCGACGCCGAGACCGTCGCTCGGTCGGGGCGCCGGGCCAGGCCGACAAAGCGCAAGGCGAAGCAACCAACGCCGACTGGCTAGACGCGCGACGATCTCGGCTGTGAGGGTGGCGTCGCTGCGGATGCCGGTGCGGGCCGGGTGGCTGCGGAGTCCGGCGTTCGACGTCACGATGGCGCTCGTCTGGGTGCCGTTCGCGCTCGCGGCCCACGCCGTCGCACACGACCCTGGTCAGCTCCGCGGGCTGGTGACGGCCACGCTGTTGTTCTCGTTCGCCCACCAGCCGCTGAGTTTGTGGCTGGTGTACGGCGACGACCGACAGCGGGATGCGTACCGGGTCTTGTTCACGTGGGCACCGGTCGTTGTGATCGCGGTCGTCGCCGCTGGGACCGCGGTGCAGCCCGCGGTGGTCGCGCTGGTGGCCGGAGCGTGGAACCTGGCTCACACCCTCCGTCAGCGCTACGGCGTGTCGCGGCTGTACGGCCGTCTCAGTGCCGTCGACTGCGCCAGCGACAACCGGCTGCTGTGGGCGTGGCTGGCGGCGGCGGTGCTCTTCGCTCTCGCTCACGCCAATCTCGCCGCCATTGCGCGCCAGATCGGTTTGGACGAGCGCAGCACGAGCGCCATCGACGCGCTGGCCTCGGCCCGGGGCGCCGCCCTCACCCTGATCCCGATCGCCGGTGTGGTGGCGATCGCGCTCACGGCCCGGTCCGCTCGCGACGAGGTGCTGCGGACCACCCACAGCCCGGCTCGTCTGCTGTACCTGGCGTCGACCGCGCTCCTCCTGGTCATTCTCGCCGTCGAGCCTGTCACCGGCTTCGTCGCCTACGTCGGCGGCCATGCGGCCGAGTACTTCTTCGTCGTGCAGTGGCGCGTCGACCGGGCGGCGACCAAGACATCGGTTGGCGACCGTGTCGGAGCGCTGGCTCGACGGGTCGGCGGCGTAGGAACACTCCTCCTCTATGCCGCCCTCATCGTGCCCCTGACGTTCTGGGTGAAAGCCCACCAAGAGAGCGACGTCGGCATCATGGTCGTTCTGACCCTCGGCGCCCTGCACCTGCTGTACGACGGGTTCATCTGGCGCACGCCCCGTCCGGCGAAGTCCTCCTGAAGGAACTTCAGGGTCCGGCCACACCTTTCTCCAAGGGAGTTCTCAGTTACTGCGGGTAGGACGGGCAAATGACCTGGGCGCCTCCCGATGTCGACCAGTGGCCGCCGTCGGATTGGCCACCGCACGACGACGGCCTGCCGCCGGACCCGCCCCGGCGTAGCGGAGGACTGTCGGCCGCCATCGTCGCCGTCATTCTCATCGTGGGGCTCCTCGCCGTCGGTGGCCTCTACGGCGTCGCCCGCCGGAACGTGGCGTTGGCGCCGGCGCCGGCAAGCCCGATGGTTGCACCGGCCACCGGCGGCGCGGCCGTCGACGCCGCGGTCGTCGACGTCGTCACCACGCTCGGCTACCAGCACGGCCAGGCGGCGGGGACGGGCATCGTTCTCACGCCCACGGGCGAGATCCTGACCAACCACCATGTGGTTCAGGGGGCGACGGCGATCTCGGTGACCGACGTCGGCAACGGGCGCACCTACACCGGCCCCGTCGTCGGCTACGACGCGACCGAGGACGTCGCTGTCGTCCAGCTCAAGGGTGCGTCCGGCCTCAAGACAGCGAACCTCGGCGACTCCTCGAAGCTCTCCGTCGGCCAGAGCGTCCTCGCCGTTGGCAACGCCGGCGGCGTCGGCGGTGCGCCGAGCGAAGCGCCCGGGGCGGTGACCGCCCTCAACCGCTCGATCTCCGCCGCCAACGAGGACGGCAGCGCCGAGCA